>CALZJY010000028.1 GCA_945787925.1 uncultured Anaerosporobacter sp.
GAATACGGCTAGTACAATATGTGTCTTCTTTCGTTTTTTCATATCCACCTCTTATATTATACTTATGGGATAGATGAATATGCAAAAGATGTGTTTCTATAATTATAAAATGTCAAACTGCGGGTTTGTAGGTTGACAGGCGAAAATGCCGGTGGTATCATATTTTTAACGAATACATAGAGAATAACTTTATTGGTAGAGGTGCATTTTTAATGAGTAGATATCTGGATGCGTTCAGGCGCAGAAGAAAGGTATTGAAAGGGAAAGATGCCGAAGGTAGATGGTTCCTGAGACTATCGTTCCTGGGCACATAGTTAATAGCTATGTGACTGTCATCAACAAGATGGAGTGCTACCTAAAGACTTATTTTGTCGGATATTTAGATGGAATATCTTTAGGAGTCGACCAGGAGTCGACTTTTTTGTTGCAGAAAAATGCAACAAAAAACCAATAAATCAAGAAACTCACATAATGATTTCTCACGAATAGACTAATACTAGTAAAATAAAACTGTGTGAGAATGGATTCAAAAGAGTATAGAGGAGGTTTTTAAAGATGTCAATTTTTAAAGGTGCAGGTGTAGCGATTGTAACTCCTATGAAAGAAAATAAAGAAGTAGATTATGAAAAATTTAAGGAATTGCTAGATTTCCAAATCAATCATGGAACAGATGCAATCGTTGTATGTGGAACAACGGGGGAAGCGGCAACGTTAAGTCACGAAGAGCATTTAGACTGTATCAAATTTACAGTAGAGTACGTAAACAAACGTGTTCCAGTCATTGCAGGAACTGGTTCTAATTGTACGGAAACAGCAATCTACTTATCTCAAAAAGCAGAAGAGTACGGTGTAGATGGTTTATTAGTAGTAACTCCATACTACAATAAAGCAACTCAAAACGGATTAAAGAAACATTTTACAGCAATCGCAGACAGCGTAAAAGTTCCAATCATCTTATATAACGTTCCAAGCAGAACAGGTTGTGCAATGAAGGCTGACACAATCGTAGACTTAGCAAAAACAGTAGATAATATCGTAGCGGTAAAAGAAGCATCTGGCGATATTTCTTTCGTAGCAGACTTAATGCAAAAAGCAGACGGATGTCTTGATGTATACTCAGGAAACGATGATCAAATCGTTCCAGTACTTTCTTTAGGAGGCGTTGGCGTAATTTCCGTATTATCCAACATCTGTCCACAAGAAACACATGATATCGTATCTCTATATCTTGAAGGAAAAGTAAAAGAAAGCTTAGCACTTCAAATGAAATTATTACCTGTATGCCATAACTTATTTACAGAGGTAAATCCAATCCCAGTAAAGACTGCATTACGTTACATCGGTATGGATTGTGGTTCTTTAAGAAGTCCATTAACTGATATGGAAGAAGAAAATGCGGTGAAATTAAAAGCTGCAATGGTAGAAGCAGGAATGAATGTTCAGTAAGAAACAGTAGAAAAGAGGATAAAGTTTTATGGTGAATATTATTATGCATGGATGCAATGGTCACATGGGCCAAGTAATTTCTGACTTAGTACGTGACGATGCAGAGTGCCAAATCGTTGCAGGTATCGATTTAACTGGTATTGCAAAAAATGACTATCCAGTATTTGAATCCTTAGCTGATTGCCATATCGATGCCGACGTAATCATTGATTTCTCTAGTTCAAAGGCAATCGATGGATTACTTGCAGGAGCCGTAGAAAGAAAATTACCAATCGTTCTTTGTACGACAGGCCTTAGCGAAGAGCAGCTTGCATTAGTAGAAGAAAGCAGTAAGGAAATTGCAATCTTAAAATCGGCAAACATGTCTCTTGGCGTGAATACATTATTCAAGTTAGTAAAGGCAGCCGTACAGGTATTAGGAAATGCAGGATTTGACGTAGAGATCGTTGAAAAACATCATAACAAGAAGGTGGATGCTCCAAGTGGTACTGCATTAGCATTAGCAGATGCAATCAATGAAGCAATGGATGACCGTTATGAATATGTTTTCGATCGTTCTCATGTACGTAAACAAAGAGGAAAAGATGAATTAGGAATCTCAGCGGTTCGTGGCGGCACAATCGTAGGAGAACACGAGGTTATCTTTGCTGGTACAGACGAAGTAATCGAATTCAAGCATACTGCTTACTCCAAAGCAGTATTTGCAAAAGGTTCTATTTCTGCAGCGAAATATTTAGCAGGGAAAGCACCTGGAATGTATGATATGCATGATGTAATTGAAGCAGAAGCATAAGTATAGAGAAGAGGCTCCGTGGATCGGAATAAGGCGATCCGCGGAGTTTTTTTTGTTGTATAGGAAATTGCAACGAATCCCCTATGCAATAAAAAACGTCCTAAAAAGAAGGGTGGAAGAAGAAAAATGTATAATTTAGCAGATTATACACATACTTTCACTAATCCAATCAATTGCCAGAATAAGGATATGCCTGTCTGCATGCCTAGAAAGTGTGAGGGAATCGTGTTAGAATAAAAGTCTTGTTGGACAACATATTACGCTGGCCCCTGCAATATAATAGGGTAAGTGATTTGTTTGGTAAGAAAAAAATATACAAATAGGTGGTTTATATATGATCAGCAATAAAGTCAAGATTTCTCTCATTGCCATATGTGCATTTTTAATCGTATCTGTCTTTGTTGTAAACGTTACAGAACGGGTAACGAGAGGGAATAATGGTACCTTGGAGTCTGTCATCAAGCACACCAATGAGTCTGGCATTTCAAGATCTTATCTTGCTAAGATGGTCTCTTTATTAGAGTACTCCAAAGAAGAGCTTGGATTGTTAGAGCAGACGGCTGCATATGAGGATGTTAGCAAGGAAGCATGGTGTTATCCCTATATCAATGCGATGGATGCAATGAACCTAAGCGTTATTTTCACAAAGGAAGAAGGGGAATTTCAGCCCGAGAAGAAAGTTACTTATAAGGAATGGCAGCAAATCATTGTAAAGGCAGCCGAACATAGCAAGGAAGAGCAGGTAAAGAAGGACTTGCCAGACCTTTTCATGGTGAAGGATGCAGAATCAGAACTTCCATGGGAGGTCTATATTCAGGGATATCAGTACCTAGAAGACAAGGTATTTGAACAGAAGTTAGAGAAGAAAGAGCTTTATATCGTGGTAACGAAGCGGAATATTGAAACGCTGCGCCAGTTTGAGACGGTAACCAACGTCGGAACGTTTACAAACAATGGGCTGGATATGGATGACTATATCGATCTCGACGTGCAGGCATATACGAAGGACGATGAAATCCTCTATATCACGAGCACCGTAAAGAAAGAGACGACGCTTGCCAATGTCTATATTACTGGACAGAAGGGAAGGACGCTTACGGTGTATGTAAGCGGCGTGGAGCGTGCCTTTGAAATGAATAACAAGCTGAAAGAGGATGTAAAGGATAAGGTGGCTGATGTGGTGATTGCAAACCGCCATATCGTGAATATTCAATTAAAGACAGAAACGATTCGCGAGAAGGTGCTTTCAGCCAATGATCAGGAAATTGAGTTAGAGGGACGCGGAAGGATGAAGCTAGAGAAGGACTTTAGGGTATATCGCGTTTATGACAAGATTGGCATGGAGAAGAACAATGCGATCTTAGTAGGATATGAGAATACGGACTTCGTCGTCTATGATGGGAAGATTTGTGCGGCACTGATTACGAAGCAAATCAAGGCACAGAACATTCGTGTCATCTTATATTCCTCGGGATATAAATCGTTGTTCCATCGTAGCGTGAGCCTTAGTTCGGATCAGAAGTTTACGATGTCCTATGGCGGAAAGAAAAAGACGTTCGATGCAGGAGAAGAAGTCGTGATTACGAAGGACTCCGAGTATTTAAGGAAGGGGCGTCTAAGCGTAGTATCCGAGGGCAAGGACGGTAAGGTGAAAGTGACAAGCATCGAGCGAAGCCAAGGAGTACCAAGCTATCGTGGAAAAATCGAGGTTGCCCTTGCAGACGGAGGGCTTACCGTCGTAAACGAGCTGCCACTAGAACAGTACCTTTATGCAGTAATCCCAAGCGAGATGCCGACAGCATATGGATTAGAGGCGTTAAAGGTGCAGGCAATCTGTGCAAGAAGCTATGCGTATAACCATTTGGTTTCCAACTCGTGCAGCAAGTATGGTGCCCATGTGGATGACAGCACGACCTTCCAGGTATATAACAACCACGGGGAGGAGGATCTTTCCATTCAGGCAGTCGACGAGACATATGGAGAGGTGCTGCAGTATAAGGCAGAAGTCGTGTTTGCGTATTACTTTTCCACTTCCTGTGGTACGACAGCGGATGTCAGAAGCGTATGGCTCGACAGCAACAAGGTGGACTATCTTCAAGGAAGGTTCCAAGGAAGTGGGAAGAATGGAGAAGTCAATTACTCTGAAGAAAAGGCATTTTATAAGTTTATCAAGTCCAATAAGGTGAATACCTATGAAAAGGATGCTCCTTGGTATCGGTGGAATGTGACGATAGACTTTACGGACCTTAGGAAGATGGTGGACGCAAGACTATTTGGATTGTATAAGAAGAGACCTGCCTATGTCCTTACGAGAGACACCGATGGCGTGTACAAGAAGAAACCTGTGAATACCGTAGGGGCAATCAAGGATATCAATGTGAGCAAGCGGGATAAGAGCGGGCTTGCAACCGAAATGGTCATCATCGGTACGAAGCATACCGTGAAGATCAAGTCAGAGTCCTATATCCGTCAAATACTAGGTCCGACCTATGATGCCGTCGTACGCCAGGACAAATGCGAAGTAAAGTATATGAGCATGCTTCCAAGTGCCTTCATCGTATTTGACAAGGTGGAGGAAGATGGAAAGATGACAGGCGTCAAAATTAGCGGAGGCGGCTATGGCCATGGTGTGGGTATGAGCCAGAACGGCGTAAAAGAGCTAGTAGATGCCGGAAAGAGCTATGAAGACGTGTTGAAATATTATTATACAGGAATTGAAGTAGGACGAATCTACTAAAGGAAAAGGAGCTTATGCATGAACATAGGCTCCTTTTCGTAAAAATCGATTATTTAGTTATTGCCTTCTTCTTCTTTTCTGCCAGGTACACGTTGAATTCTGCACCGATAAACAAGATATACATACAGAAGTAGAACCAAAGCATTAATAATATAATGGCAGTCAGGCTTCCATATGTGGAAGAAAATCCGCCCATATGATCAATATAGAACGAAAAGCCAAAGGAGAAGATTAGCCATCCTGCGGCTGCAATGAGTGCTCCTGGCAATTCTGCAAGCAGTCTGGTCTTCCGATTAGGAATGACCAAGAAGATCAGCACGAAGTACGAAGTAAGTAAAAGCATAGCTACTGCAGTACGAAAGCTGATGATGACGAGGGCAATGTTAATTAGTTCTGGATGCCAGTTTTCTACCCATACATAGATTGGTCTACCAAATACAAGGATTAATAACGTGATAATCAGAAGTATTGTAAATCCTAAGGTATAAAATGCGGACATCAAGCGTAATTTAATATAGTTTCTAGTCTCGGAAATTCCATAGACAGAGTTAAGTCCTCTCACTAAACCGAGAAATCCTTTCGAAGCGGACCAAAGCGCGGTAATTGCAGTCACCGATGTGATTGTCGTAGTGGCATGATCATATACTTCGCTGACAATCAATACGATGTAGGGATTGATCGCTTTCGGCATGATATCGGTAAAGGTCCTTAGCATTACACTTTCCCCAATTGGCAAGTACTGCACAAGGGTAAGTAGGAACATGATGAATGGGAAAAATGCCAAGATAATAAAGAAGGCTGCTTGCGCTGAAAAGACAGAAACATTGTCTTTTCCAACTTTTTTGCATATCGTGCGCGTATGCAAATACATTTCTTTGATGCTCATAAGTAACCTCCTGTTTAAAAAACACATAGTTGGATATATTGATAAGTATATGATGAATCATGCGCAAGTATTAGTTTTAACATTATTATATGAGGTTTTCAAGTGTTTTAATAAAAACTTGACACATTACTAAATTATGATACAATTAAAACAATAGTAAAAAAGCGACGAAAGTGAGTGTGTTTTTCAATGTTTTTCCGTGAAAACACAGGGATTATTAATTTCTTTCAGAGAGAAGAAGTCAGCGGCTGGAAGCTTCTTTAAGTTCAATTAATGGTTTAATTTCCCACTGGAGCTGCATGCCTGAAGAGAGTGCTTGGTAGGGGATGCCGTAACTGCACGTTACGCAGAGACTAAGTGCCTATGACAAGACAAGACTCAGTTGTAGGAATTAGGGTGGTACCGCGGGTATAGATATAACCGTCCCTTTGTATAGAAGGGGGCGTTTTTTTTATGTCTTTTTTCTGACTGCAAAGATAAAAAAGGCGCTTCCGACGAATGTTCTAAATAGAGACTAAGCAGGTTGCATAAGGCAATCCACAAATGAAAGGAGATTCCCCATGAAAGCAAAGTTACAAAAAATCATGGATGATGCATTAGCTAGAATTAATGCGTCCGAGCAAATGGAAACACTAAATGAGATCAAAGTATCTTTCTTAGGAAAAAAAGGAGAATTAACTTCGGTATTAAAATCCATGAAAGATGTTGCTCCAGAAGACCGTCCGATGGTAGGTCAATTAGTAAACGATGCAAGAAATGTAATCGAATCTAAATTAGAAGAAAAGAGAGCAAAATTTGAAAAAGCTGCGCTTGAATTAAAACTTCAAAATGAAACAATCGACGTTACATTACCAGCCAAAAAGCCAATGGTAGGTCATCGTCATCCAAATACAAAAGTATTAGAAGAAGTAAAGAAAATCTTCGTTGGTATGGGATACGAAGTAGTAGAAGGTCCAGAAGTAGAATACGATTACTACAACTTCGAAGCACTTAATATTCCAGCCAACCATCCGGCAAAGGATGAACAAGATACGTTCTATATCAATTCCAACATCTTATTACGTACACAAACATCTGGCGTTCAAGTTCATGAAATGGAAAAAGGAAAACTTCCTATCCGTATGATCGCACCAGGCCGTGTATTCCGTTCTGACGAAGTAGATGCGACTCATAGCCCATCCTTCCACCAAATCGAAGGTCTTGTAATTGATAAAAACGTTACATTTGCAGACTTAAAAGGTACATTAGAACAATTCGCAATGGAATTATTTGGACCAGAAACAAAAGTTAAATTCCGTCCTCACCACTTCCAATTCACAGAACCAAGTGCAGAAGTAGACGTTAGCTGCTTCAAATGTGGTGGTAAAGGATGCCGTTTCTGTAAAGGCGAAGGTTGGATCGAAATCCTTGGCTGTGGTATGGTTCATCCGAACGTTCTTAAAATGTCTGGTATCGACCCAGAAGAATACTCAGGATTTGCATTTGGTGTAGGTCTTGAACGTATTGCGTTATTAAAATACGAAATCGACGATATGAGATTATTATACGAAAACGATTATCGTTTCTTAAAACAGTTCTAGAGAAAAGATAGCCTGAGAGGCATACGAAAAATAGACAAATAAATTTGGAGGTAGCGAACATGAATACACCTTTATCATGGATCAAAGCGTATGTACCTGAACTTGACGTAACAGAACAAGAGTACATGGACGGGATGACATTATCCGGTTCTAAAGTTGAAACAATCGAGAATTTAGGGGAAAACCTTGAGAAGATCGTTGTTGGTAAAATTAATAAAATTGAAAGACATCCGGATGCAGATAAATTAGTAGTTTGCCAAGTGCAAATCACAGAAGAGGGCGAAGAAGTACAAATCGTAACTGGCGCTCAAAACGTATTAGAAGGACAATTAGTACCAGTAGTACTTGATGGCGGACGTGTTGCAACGAACCACGATGGCGAAAAGGTACCAGGTGGCGTAAAAATCAAAAAAGGAAAATTAAGAGGGGTACCATCCTTTGGTATGATGTGTTCCATCGTAGAACTTGGCTCCAGCAAAGACTTCTACCCAGACGCAGTAGATGGAATCTATATCCTTAGCGATAACGAAGCATACAAAGATGCGAAAATCGGTTCTGACGTAGCAGAAGTACTTGGCCTTAGAGATACAGTAGTGGAATATGAAATCACTTCCAACCGTGTAGACTGTTTCGGCGTACTAGGCTTAGCAAGAGAAGCAGCAGCTACATTTAGAAAGCCTTTCGTTCCTCCAGTAATCAAAGTGACTGGTAACGATGAAAATGCAAGCGACTACATCAGCGTAGACGTTCAAGATACAGACCTTTGCAGCCGTTATATTGCAAGAGTTGTAAAAAACATCAAGATCGGACCATCTCCAGAATGGATGCAAAGAAGATTAGCAAACGCTGGAATCCGTCCAATTAACAACTTAGTTGACATTACAAACTATGTAATGGAAGAGTTAGGACAACCAATGCATGCATATGATCTTTCTACAGTAGAAGGAAACAAAATCGTAGTTCGTCGTGCAAACGATGGTGAAACATTCACAACGCTAGATGGTCAAGAAAGAAACGTAGATTCCTCTATGTTAATGATCTGTGACGAAAACAAAGCAATCGGTATCGCTGGTATCATGGGTGGCGAAAACTCCATGATCACAGATGAGGTACAAACAGTATTATTCGAAGCTGCATGTTTCGATGGTACAAACATCCGTCATACAGGTAAAAAGCTTGGTATGAGAACAGATGCACAAGCAAAATTCGAAAAAGACCTTGATCCAAACACTGCAGAAGAAGCAATCAACAGAGCCTGCCAATTAATCGAGGAATTAGGCGTAGGTGAAGTAGTAGGTGGAATGGTAGACGTTTACCCAGTAAAACGTGGACCAAAATACATCGACTTTACACCAGATAGAATCAACCAATTACTAGGTACTGACATCGATGAAGCAACAATGCTTTCTTACTTCGAAAAAATCGATTTAGGATACGATGCAGACAAGAAACAAGTAATTGTTCCATCTTGGAGACAAGATCTTGAATGTATGGCCGACCTTGCAGAAGAAGTAGCTCGTTTCTACGGATATGACAAGATTCCAGTAAGCCTTCCAAGCGGACAAGCAACAGCTGGAAAAATATCCTTCAAAGCAAGCATCGAAGACATCGCTCGTGACGTTGCAGAACAATTTGGATTCAACGAAAGTATGAACTATTCTTTCGAAAGTCCAAAAGTATTCGATAAATTATTAATCGATGAAAATGATAAAGTAAGAGAAACTGTAACAATCATGAATCCATTAGGAGAAGATTACTCCATCATGAGAACACTTCCATTAAACGGAATGCTTTCTTCTTTATCTACAAACTTCAATCATCGTAATAAAAATGTTCGTTTATACGAAATCGCGAACATTTACGTGCCAAAAGCACTTCCACTTACTGAACTACCAGATGAAAGAACACAATTCTCCCTAGGTATGTATGGAGAAGGTGATTTCTTCACAATGAAAGGTGTAGTAGAAGAATTCCTTGAAAAATGCGGACTTAAGAAATTAATCACGTATAATCCAAAAGCAGGAAAGAACTTCTTACACCCAGGACGTCAAGCAGAAATCATCTATGATGGCGTTGTAGTTGGTTACCTAGGTGAAGTTCACCCAGTAGTAGCACAAAACTACTCGATCAAAGACCGTGTAAATGTTGCTGTCATCGATATGCCAGAAATCGTTAGCCGTGCAACATTTGATGTGAAATACCAAGGCGTAGCAAAATTCCCATCTGTAACTCGTGACATCAGCTTAATGATGAAGAAAGAAGTTATGGTAGGCGAAATCGAAGAAGTAATCCGTAAATGCGGCGGTAAGTTATTAGAAAGCTACCACTTATTCGATATCTACGAAGGAAGCCAAATTGCAGAAGGCTACAAATCGGTAGCTTACTCCATCAGCTTCAAAGCAAGTGACAGAACACTTGAAGACAAGGATGTTACTCCAGTAATGGAAAAGATCGTGAAAACATTAGAAGGAATGGGCATCGAACAACGTAAATAAGCAATGTCATAATAGGAAGGAAGAGCCAGAAGTCAATTACTGGTTCTTCCTTCTTTTTTGTTTGCTTAACTTATGAAGTGTGGTAAGATTAGAAAGAACGCACAGTTTATAAATTATTGGAGTGAAAGTAATTGAGTGACAAAGCAAAGCAGAGAACGAGAAATGTGTTCCGCATTCTGTTTGTAGTGTATATGATTGCCCTATTCTATTTTCTATTCTTTAGTGAACGATATGGAAGGACAATTCGTAGCACTGAATACCGTTATAACTTAGAGCCGTTTAATGAAATTAAACGATTTATACAATATAGAGAAATCGTAGGAACCGAAAGCTTTGTATTAAACATCTTAGGAAATGTGATTGCATTTACCCCATTCGGGTTTTGTGTGCCTATTATTAGAAAACAAAGGATAAAAAGACAGACAAAGAGTGTTACGCTTAAAACGTTACGAGGAGTTGGCATGCTCCTGAATGTTACATTTTTAAGCCTTGAACTATCTTTATTTATAGAAACGATACAGCTGATTACAAGAGTAGGATGCTTTGATGTAGATGATTTGATGATGAATACCCTTGGCGGCATGCTAGGGTGCCTAGTGTACCAAATTTGTCATTTCATCATAAAAAGGAGAGGATAGGAATGAGATATCGAAGAAAAAGGGGAGGCTACATGTTCACGGATAAGAGGCATTCCCTAGAGGGAATGGCATCCGTGATGGTAGGAATCCTTATTTTAGGAATGGTAGGATACTTAAGTTATAAATCCAGCTTAACAGGAGGAAATGGTCCAGTTTCTTATGGAATCTTTGGATTTTATGGGATGATCCTATCATTTGCAGCATTTGTAGTAGGGCTATTGGCTCTTAGAGATAAGGAAGTATTTCGTGGATTTCCTATGGCGGGAACCATTTTGAATGGGGCATTATTCCTTACGCTATTTGTGCTTTACATGATTGGAATTGGAATGTAGAGAAAGGAATGGAGAGGGGGAAGAAGGATGGAAAAGGAATCGATACTTGTTGTAGATGATGATAAGGAAATTGCACAGTTGGTAGAAATCCATTTGGTGACGGATGGGTATACCGTATACAAGGCATATAATGGACAGGATGGGATAGAGCTGTTGCAAAAGCATGACATCCAGCTTGCAATTATCGATGTTATGATGCCGGGGATGGATGGGCTTGAGATGTGCAAGCGTATTCGTAGTGTAAGCGCGATTCCGATCATCATGTTAAGTGCAAAGTCCTCGGATTTAGATAAGATTCGAGGATTAGGCACGGGAGCGGATGATTATGTGAGTAAGCCATTTAGTCCGTTGGAACTGACGGCAAGGGTGAAGTCCCAGCTAAGAAGGTTTACAAAGTTAAACCCTTCAGCATTCGAACTACCGGAAAAGGGAGATATTGTGACGGAACATCTGGTGATTAATAAGGCGGAACATCGAGTGACGGCGTATGACAAAGAAGTAAAGCTTACGCCGATCGAATTCGATATCGTATGCCTGTTAGCATCAAACTTAGGAAAGGTGTTTAGTACAGAAGAAATTTTCGAGACGGTATGGAATGAGAAGATGTTTGAGGCTAATAATACCGTAATGGTACATATTAGAAGATTGCGAGAGAAAATAGAGATGGATTCCCGAAATGCCCAAATCATAAAGACAGTGTGGGGAGTGGGATATAAAATTGACAAATAGGAGTGTATTTAAGAGTTTCCGATTCGAGGTCGTCTTATATAGCATACTCAGTCTGCTTTACACGATTGCCACTGAGGCGGTTCTATATTGTTTTGTCCATTATGCCCACCT
>CALZJY010000029.1 GCA_945787925.1 uncultured Anaerosporobacter sp.
CACTGAAAATTGCACATTAAGCGATAATGGCGGTGGAAACTCCAAACGTCAGGAAATGAAACAATTGATTAAGAAATTCCGTCAGATCAACCCGAATATCGATATGAATATCTTTAGAAGTGCTCATAACGTAAACCTAGATACGATCATCGGATACCACAACGCTCAAATGGAAGTAAACTTCTTAGAAGAGTACGAAGAAAAAGGAAAACGCATCCGAGAAGAGGCGTTAAAAAATCCGAAAGTGGACGACAATCCGAGAGAAACAAAACTAGAAGTGATTGACTTAGGAAGATAATGAATGAAAATGACTGTCAGAAGTGTGGGGAATGACAAAATCTCCTAACTTTTGACAGTTTTTTATTGGTGAAAAGTAACAAACCAAGTTGTGCAGTTTTTACAGAAAAACTAGGATTCCCTAACTTAGGGATTGACAAGGGAATCCTAGTAGAGTTTCACAAAAAAAGGTATTGGAAATTGGTTAAAACGCACGAAAAACCTTGAAAACATAAGGAATTGAAAAAAAGATATAAAAAAATCAATAGTTTTATGTTAGAATAAAATAGATGATTTTTAGATACCATTTTTGTGTACAACCAATCATGCCCGAATATGACGTATTTGAATGGGCGTCCTTTTAAAATTTAAAGAGTAACAATGAATTTAAAAAAATCATTGGTGTAACAATAAAGGATAGAGATGATAGACCTTATACGGATATAAGGAAAAATCGAGAGAGCAGAAGAATTGCAAGATTTTGGCGGTATGCTTCAGAGGTATATGCAATAAGTCATCCAGTTTGAAAAAAAGAAAGGAGAGAGGAGCCTTCCTTTGCAACAGGCAAGGACAGCCCTCGATATATTAGAATGAAACAATTTACTTATGTTATTACAGATCCAGACGGAATGCACGCTAGACCAGCAGGTGCTTTAGTTAAAGCTGCAAGCGCTTTCACAAGCAACGTAACTATCGAAAAAGACGGTAGAGCAGTAGATGCAAAAAGAATCATGGGTATCATGACTTTAGGTATCAAAAATGGTCAAGAAGTTGTAGTTAAAGTTGAAGGTGAAGATGAAGAAGCTGCTGCAGCTGAAATCGAAGCTTTCATGAAAGCAAACCTTTAATTATAGGCATGGACTCGTTCTAGAGTTAGAACGAGTTCTCTGAAAGGAGTTTAAGTAAATGAAAGTCTTTAACGGTACTGCAGTTTTTGGTGGTGTAGCATTCGGTAGAATCTCCATCTACAAAAGAAATGAGCAGACAATTAAAAGAGAGCATATTCAAGACGCTGCGGCGGAAATCAAACGTTTTGAAGATGCAAAACAAACAGCAATCTCAGAATTAAAAGGTCTTTATGAGAAAGCGTTAAAAGAAGTTGGGGAATCTCATGCACAAATCTTTGAAGTTCATCAAATGATGCTTGATGATCTTGATTATGTAGAATCCATCACAATGATGATTGAAGATCAAAAAGTAAATGCAGAATATGCAGTTGCAACAACAGCTGACACATTCTCTAACCTTTTTGCTTCTATGGATGATGCATATATGAAAGAACGTGCAGCTGACGTAAAAGACGTTTCTGAACGTGTATTAAACGTACTTTGCGGAAATAGCTCAGGAGCAAGTGTTGTAGACGAAGCTACAATCATCGTTGCTGACGATTTAGCTCCAAGTGAAACAGTTCAGTTAGATAAAGATAAGGTAAAAGCATTCGTAACAATGTTTGGATCCACTCAATCCCATACTGCAATCTTAGCTAGAACAATGAACATTCCTGCACTTATCAACACAAACATCGAATTACTTGATGAATATGATGGTAAAGAAGCAATCGTAGATGGTTTCACAGGAACTGTATACATTGAGCCAGATGAAGATACAGTGAAGGTGATGAAAGAAAAACAAGAGAAAGACTTAGCTAGAAAAGCTCTTTTACAAGAATTAAAAGGCAAAGAAAGTATTACTCTTGATGGACAAAAAATCAATCTTTACGCAAACATCGGTGGAGTAGAAGACGTACCTAAAGTTGTTCAAAACGACGCAGAAGGTATCGGCTTATTCAGAAGTGAATTCGTATATCTTAACTCTAACGATTATCCAACAGAAGAAGAACAATTTGCTGCATACAAAGAAGTTGCTGAAAAAATGCGTGGTAAAAAAGTTATCATCCGTACTTGCGACATCGGTGCAGATAAACAAATTGACTACTTCAACATGGAAAAAGAAGAAAACCCTGCACTTGGATATCGTGCAATCCGTATCTGCCTTGATCGTAAAGAAATGTTCAAGACTCAGTTACGTGCATTATACCGTGCATCGGTATTCGGAAAAATCTCTATCATGTTCCCAATGATTATTTCTGTAGATGAAGTTAGACAAATCAAAGAAGTAATCGCTGAAGTATTAGCAGAACTTGATGCAGAAGGTATTCCATACAAAGAATGTGAACTTGGTATCATGATCGAAACTCCAGCTGCAGTTATGGTTTCTGATTTATTAGCGAAAGAAGTTGACTTCTTCAGCGTTGGTACTAACGATTTAACTCAATATACGTTAGCAATCGACAGACAAAATAACAAGCTTGATAGCATCTACAACCCACATCACCCAGCAGTTCTTCGCATGCTTAAGATGATTGCAGACAATGCACATGCAGCAGGAATCTGGTGCGGTATCTGTGGTGAATTAGGCGCAGATCTTGAATTAACAGAAACATTCCTTAAACTTGGATATGATGAGCTAAGTGTATCTCCATCCATGTTACTTGCAGTACGTGATAAAGTACGTAAGACAGATGTGTCTAAAGTAACATTACGTGAAGAATTACAATAGTTTTTCGTTTATAGAAGGACCGGTTCCGAAAGAGCTTAGGCTTAATCGGAGCTGGTTCTTTTCTTATGCATAGGAAACTCCTCAAATACATAAATTTTCTAAGAATTTTGAAATGAAACGGAAAGATGAAACGTATTATACATAGGATTCAATAGAAACCATTTAAAATATTGTAAATATGTAAAAAATGGTATAAACTATTTTTTGATTATGAGAAAAGAGGGTAAGAAAAATGTGTGGAATTTGTGGTTTTACAGGGACGATTCCGAATAAGAAGGAAGTCCTAGAAAAAATGATGTTAAGGATTCACCATAGGGGTCCTGACCAAGGAGGCAGCCATATTACCAATTCAGTAGGCTTAGGATTTCGAAGATTAAGCATTATTGATTTAGACCATGGCATGCAGCCAATGTATAACGAAGATAAAAGCGATGTCATCGTATTTAACGGTGAGATTTATAACTTCCAAGAATTAAGAGAAGATTTAGAAAAGAAGGGGCATGTTTTTTCAAATCACTCCGATACAGAATGTATCATACATGGATACGAAGAATATGGAACGGAGATTGTAAGTAAGCTTAGGGGGATGTTTGCATTTGCAATCTGGGATGAGGAGAAACAAACCTTGTTTGCAGCAAGGGATTACTTTGGAATTAAGCCATTTTACTATGCAGTAATTGGGGAACATCTAGTATTTGCATCTGAAATTAAGAGTATCTTAGAGTTTCCAGGATATAAGAGAGAAGTAAACTTAGACGCGTTAGAACAATATCTAAGTTTCCAATATGATCCGCTAGAGGAGACATTCTTTAAGGGAATTTACAAATTAAAACCTGCCCATACGTTAGAGTATAAGGACAAGGCAGTAACCATCTCTTGCTTCTGGAAACCAGAATTTTTACAAACAGCAGCAATGTCTGAAACGGACTTAAAAGAAAAATTAGAAACGACATTGAATGAATCCATCAAGAGCCACTTAATCAGTGATGTAGAAGTTGGTTCCTTATTATCAAGTGGTGTAGACTCTAGCTATCTGACAGCAGTATCAAAACTGCCTAAAACATATACAGTCGGCTTTGCAGAAGGAGACGGCCGTTATAATGAAGTGACGTATGCAAAGCGTTTAGCAGACAAATTACAGATTCAGAACAAGAGCAAGATCATCACGAAAGAGGAATACTTCAATGCCTTATCGGATGTTATGTATTATATGGATGAACCACTTGCTGATCCAGCTGCAGTCGCACTTTATTTTGTGGACAAGCTAGCAAGTGAAGATATTAAGGTAGTATTATCAGGAGAAGGTTCTGATGAGCTATTTGGTGGATATAATATTTATTGTGAGCCACAAAGCTTACATAAGTATCAGAAACTGCCAAGAGGGCTTCGACGCGCACTGGCAGCCATTGCAAAAGCACTCCCATTCAATATCAAGGGGAAGAACTTCTTGATTCGTGGAAGCAAGACCGTAGAAGAGCGATTCATTGGCAATGCAAACATGTTTACATATGAGGAACGTCAAAAAATCCTAAAAAAGAAAGGAAGCAATAAGTCTCCTCAACAAATTCTTACAAAATATTATGACGATGTAAAACACCTGAATGATGTAGAGAAGATGCAGTATATCGACATCAACTGCTGGCTTCCAGGAGATATCTTATTAAAAGCAGATAAGATGAGTATGGCTCACTCCTTAGAAAGCCGTGTTCCATATCTAGATAAAGAGGTATTCAATCTTGCACATGGTATTCCGCTATCGAGCAAGATTCAGGCATACCGTACAAAATCCCTATTTAGAGATATCGCGGAGAAATACCTTCCGGAAGAAGTTTCACAAAAGAAGAAATTAGGCTTTCCAGTGCCAATCCGTGTGTGGTTGAAACAAGAAGATACGTATCGCATGGTATACGATGCATTTACTAGCGAGGTGGCAAAAGAGTATTTTGATACGGAGTATCTTTGCAAGTTGTTAGCAGACCATAAGGCAGATAAGCTTGATAACTCAAGAAGAATCTGGACCATATATATGTTTTTGGTATGGCATGAGGTATACTTTGAACAAGAAAAATTAGGGAACGTTGTCGGTTTATAAAAAACTACTGGATTTATAATAGCAATAGGCATATAATGGATACTAATATTAAGCTAACAATTGATAAACGGAGGTAGTTATATGTTTTCTTATGATGATATTCAAAGTTTTGACCCAGAAATAGCGAAGGCAATTGAGCAAGAAACAGAACGACAAAATGACCATATCGAGTTAATCGCATCCGAGAACTTTGTAAGCAAGGCTGTGATGGCTACGATGGGAAGCCCTCTAACCAACAAATATGCAGAAGGATATCCAGGAAAGCGTTACTATGGCGGATGTCAATATGTCGATGTGGCAGAAGACCTCGCTAGAGAACGCGCAAAAGAGTTATTCGGGTGTACGTATGCCAATGTACAGCCACACTCTGGAGCACAAGCCAATATGGCAGTATTCTTCGCATTATTACAACCAGGCGATACCGTAATGGGAATGAACCTTGCCCATGGCGGCCATTTAACACATGGAAGCCCAGTCAATATGTCTGGTGCATACTTCAACATCGTTCCTTATGGGGTAAATGATGAAGGATATATCGATTATGACAAGGTAGAAGCCATTGCAAAAGAATGCAAGCCAAAGATGATCATCGCAGGCGCATCCGCATACGCAAGAAAGATTGATTTCAAGCGTTTCCGTGAAATCGCAGATGAAGTAGGCGCATACTTGATGGTAGATATGGCTCATATCGCTGGCTTAGTAGCAGCAGGACTACATGAAAGTCCAATTCCGTATGCCCATGTAACGACGACAACCACTCATAAGACATTACGTGGCCCTCGTGGCGGCATGATTCTTTCTAGTGAAGAATTTGCAACGGAACATAAGTTAAACAAAGCAGTATTCCCAGGAATTCAAGGCGGACCTTTAATGCATGTGATTGCGGCAAAGGCAGTATGCTTCAAGGAAGCATTAGATCCAAGTTTCAAAGAGTATGCAAAGAAAGTAGTTGAGAATGCAGCTGCTTTAGCAGAAGGATTAAAGAAACGTGGATTCCATATCGTTTCTGGCGGTACGGATAACCACTTATTGTTAGTAGATTTACAAAATAAAAATGTTACAGGAAAAGAAGCAGAACATCTATTAGATGCTGCCAACATCACATGTAACAAGAATACGATTCCAAACGATCCACAATCCCCATTCGTAACAAGCGGTATCCGCTTAGGATCTGCAGCGGTAACGACAAGAGGATTCAATGCAGAAGACATGGATCAAGTTGCAGAAGCAATCGCATTAGTCATTGACGATGTAGAGGCGAACAAAGAAAGAGCAATGGCAATCGTAAAGAGCTTAACAGACAAGTATCCATTATATCAATCCATGGTATATTAAGAGATAGAAAAACACCCCTGTGGTGGAAGCACAAAAACATGCTCCGCCATAGGGGTGCTTTAATTTACAAAGATGAGTGCAAGGGTAAGGTAGGTATAATAGATGCAAAATGCGGCACATGGGAACATCAGAAGTCCTGCCCGTTGGTCAATCTTCAGGTATAAGAGGGTATTTAAGCCTACTGCTGCGGTATAGATGAGGTGGAGCAGGGCACCAAGCAGAGTTAGTCTAGTATGGAAGAAGGAAAAGATCCAAAAACTATGCAGCACGAGCTGACAAGCGCAGGCTAATAGGGCAATCCTCTTTTCCTCTTTGTAGACATGGGACTCCAATACTAAGAAGGAGGCAAGCCCGATGGCAAAGTAAATCACAAGCCAGAATAGGATGGAGAGGATTCCGGGTAACGTAAACGGTGGTTTATGTAATTTTCTACATGCGCTCATAATTGGCCAAAAATTGAGAAGGCCAGAAAGAATGCCGAAAATCATTGGGACTCCCACGCAGATGGCAAGACGAACGCGTTGGTCATTTCGTAACAAATACATCACCTATCCTTATAAGATACTAAAGTATATGAAGACGGCCTATGATTTATCTTTCTTTGTTTGGAAAAATATCAAGACATTGTAAAAAACAGTCCGATCGTTTTTCCATTTTAGGAAGACGTTCTTAGTGCTGTAATAAATTTCTGTATGAAAAGTTCCTAACATGTAGTATAATAGATGAAGTTTGCATCATTAAGAAAGTTGAGATTTTGTATGGCGAAATACTTATATATTGCGGAAAAACCAAGTGTTGCGCGCGAATTTGCCAAAGCACTGAAAGTAAACGGGACAAATAAGGATGGATATATTGAGTCAGACAATGCCATTGTGACATGGTGTGTCGGCCACTTAGTAACGATGAGTTATCCTGAGGCTTATGACGCAGCACTCAAGCGTTGGACATTTCAGACACTTCCATTCATACCAGAAGAGTTTAAATATGAAGTCATTCCTGGAGTAAGCAAGCAGTTTGAGACTGTAAAAGGCCTGTTGCTTCGTAAGGATGTTACAAGAATCTATGTATGTACCGATTCCGGGCGTGAAGGGGAATACATATACCGTCTCGTAGATCAGATGGCAGGTGTAGGCCCAGACAAAGAAAAGTATCGAGTATGGATCGATTCTCAGACAGAGGATGAAATTATCCGTGGTATCCGCGAGGCGAAGCCGCTAAGCGAATATGATAACCTTGCAGCCTCTGCATATCTTAGAGCGATGGAAGATTACCTGATGGGAATCAACTTCAGCCGTGTGATCACGCTGAAATATGGAAATAACCTGATGAAATATCTTCAAAGAGAAAAATATATGGCAATCAGCGTAGGACGAGTAATGACTTGTGTCCTTGGGATGGTCGTAAAAAGGGAACGAGAGATCAGAGCCTTTGTAAAGACTCCATTCTACCGTGTGATCGGAAGCTTCAACCTAAATGGGAAAGTAGTAGAAGGAGAATGGAAAGCAGTAAAAGGTTCGAAACTTTTTGAATCCCCTGCTCTTTATAAGGAAAATGGATTTAAGGATAAGAAATCAGCCATGGCACTGATTGAGGAGCTATCCATACCTCCTCTTACTGCACTTGTAGACAAGGTAGAGAAGAAGAAGGAACTAAAGAATGCACCGCTATTATTCAACTTAGCTGAGCTTCAAAATGAGTGTTCCAAGTTATTTAAAATCAGTCCAGATGAAACACTGAAAATTGTCCAAGAACTGTATGAAAAGAAACTAGTAACCTATCCAAGAACGGATGCCAGAGTAATGTCTACTGCGGTAGCAAAAGAAATCTATAAGAACTTAAATGGATTGAAAGGCTATGCGCCAGCGACAGATTTCGCAACGGAAATCTTAATGAATAAGAGATATGAAGGCATTGCAAAGACGCGTTACGTAAATGATAAACAGATCACAGACCACTACGCAATCATTCCGACAGGACAAGGGTTAAGTGGGTTGAATACCGTTTCTCAAACGGCTGCTCGTGTGTATGAAGTAATCGTTCGAAGATTCCTAAGCGTCTTCTACCCACCAGCGGCATACCAAAAGACTGGGATTACCTTTGAGAAACAAGGAGAACGTTTCTTCTCTAATTTCAAGGTATTAGTAGACGAAGGATATCTAAAGGTAACGACGAATTCTTTCTCCAAGAAGGCGCAAAAGGCAGAAGGGGAAGAAGGAAACGATGCTTCCAATACGTTAGATTCTGCATTATTAGCGGCCCTTCAGACGTTAAAGAAAGGCATGGAAGTTCCAATTACGGAATTCAATATGAAGGAAGGAGAGACTTCTCCTCCAAAACGTTATAATTCCGGTTCTCTAATCCTTGCAATGGAAAATGCAGGACAGCTAATCGAAGACGAAGAGCTTCGTGCCCAAATCAAGGGTAGCGGTATCGGAACCAGTGCGACAAGAGCGGAAATCTTAAATAAGCTGATCAAGATCGAGTATTTAAACTTAAATAAGAAGACGCAGGTCGTGACACCAAACTTATTAGGAGAATTGATCTTTGATATCGTTAGTGCCTCCATCCGAAGCCTTCTAAATCCAGAGCTTACGGCAAGCTGGGAAAAAGGGCTTACGTATGTAGCGGAAGGCACGATTACGAAGGAAGAGTATATGGAGAAGCTAGAAAGCTTTATCGTACGCATGACAGAGAAGGTAAAGATGACGAATAACCAAAACCAGCTGTACCAATACTTCGACCGTGCAGCTAGCAACTATAAGACGAAAAAAGGTGGATCAAGATAGGGAATGCATGGCGTTTACAATGGTATTTCGATATGCTAAAATACCAGTAATATGGAAAGAAAAGAGGCGCAAGATGTACGAACAATTACTTATTAAGAATCTATATGATTTAGAACAGACAATTGCAGCAGATTTATTAAAGAAACATGACTACCCATGGGAAGTATTGCCTTATATCGGGGAGTTTATTTTAGAGTTAGGTGCTACCTTATCCGAAGACGAGTATGAAAAACGTGGGGAAAACGTTTGGATTGCAAAGGACGCAAAAGTAGCTCCAACTGCATATATCAATGGACCAGCCATCATTGGAAAAGGTGCTGAAATCCGCCACTGCGCATTCATCAGAGGAAATGCATTAGTAGGCGAAGGTTCTGTAGTAGGTAATTCTACAGAGCTAAAAAATGTAATCTTATTCAATACAGTACAAGTGCCACACTACAACTATGTTGGTGACTCGATCTTAGGTTACAAAGCACATATGGGTGCCGGTTCCATCACGTCAAACATCAAGTCTGACCGTTCTCCTGTAACCGTAGCAATGGAAGGTGAAAAAGTGGAAACGGGAAGAATCAAAATGGGCGCAATGGTAGGCGACCATGTTGAAATCGGATGTAACAGCGTATTAAATCCAGGAACAATCATCGGAAGAAATTCCAACGTATACCCATTATCCATGGTGCGTGGATTCGTTGCTGAAAATAGCATTTATAAAAAGCAAGGCGAAGTCGTAGAGAAAGCATAAGTGACAAACGTCTCTAAAAAGGTTTAAAACAATCGTATGTTTTAAGCCTTTTTTCAATATGAAAAGGGGGAGATGGAAGAAAAGGGAGTGCCACTTACAAACCGCACAGGCTTTGGCCATCTAGCATTTGAAGTAGAGGATGTGGAGAAAACATTGCAGGACGTCCTGGCAGCCGGGGGAGGACAAGTAGGAGAAGTAGTCCGTGCCGATTATCCAGGAGGGATTACAGCAACCTTCGTCTATGCCACAGACCCGGAAGGAAACATTCTAGAATTACAAAGTTGGTCAAAGTAATTAGTATATACGAAATTATGAAAAGTATGTAAAATTGAAAAAAAGTTATCAAAAGCTATAGACGAATTGTTTTTTTTATGAGACAATAGTAGCGTCTGTGGATAAAATTAGATATTTATCATCTAATAGGAAATTAAGCTATTTTTTATGTTATTTAATACATAGATTATGGATTTTATACAACTAAATACCACAGAAAAATAAGCATAACAGTAGAAAACAGCGTTTTTAGCGCTAGTTGTGTCTATTGCTTTATAAAAATGTACATTGAAAGGAGTTTCAACATGATTTATTCACATGAAGTAGAACAAATGTGTCCAGTAGCTCAAGGTGTTCATCACGGAGCTGCTCCAATCCCAGAAGAAGCAAAATGGGTACAATCTAAACAAATCACTGATATCAACGGTTTAACTCACGGTATCGGTTGGTGTGCTCCACAACAAGGTGCATGTAAATTAACATTAAACGTAAAAGACGGTATTATCCAAGAAGCATTAGTGGAAACTATCGGATGTTCCGGTATGACTCACTCTGCAGCTATGGCTTCTGAAATCCTTCCAGGATTAACTTTATTAGAAGCTTTAAATACTGACTTAGTATGTGATGCTATCAATACTGCAATGAGAGAATTATTCCTTCAAATCGTATATGGTAGAACTCAATCTGCTTTCTCTGAAGGCGGTCTTCCAATCGGAGCTGGTCTTGAAGATTTAGGTAAAGGTCTTAGATCTCAAGTTGGTACTATGTACGGAACTCTTGCAAAAGGTCCTCGTTACCTTGAAATGGCTGAAGGTTATGTAACTGGAATCGCTTTAGACGAAGACAACGAAATCATCGGATACCAATTCATTAACTTTGGTAGAATGATGGACTTCATCAAAGCTGGTGACGACGCTAACACAGCTATGGAAAAAGCAAAAGGTCAATACGGTCGTGTAGCTGACGCTGTAAAAATCATTGACCCTAGAAAACAATAATCAAGAAGGAGGAAATCAAAAATGGCATTATTTGAATCATATGAAAGAAGAATTGACCAAATCAATAAAGTTCTTAACAGCTATGGAATCGCTTCCATCGAAGAAGCTGAAAAGATCACTAAAGATGCTGGTCTTGATGTATATAACCAAGTTAAAAGCATTCAACCAATCTGTTTTGAAAATGCATGTTGGGCTTACACTGTAGGTGCAGCTATCGCAATTAAAAAAGGAGCTAGAAGAGCTGCTGATGCTGCTGCAGCAATCGGTGAAGGTCTTCAAGCATTCTGTATCCCAGGATCCGTTGCTGATGATCGTAAAGTAGGTATCGGACATGGTAACTTAGGTAAAATGTTACTTGAAGAAGAAACTAAATGTTTCGCATTCTTAGCAGGACACGAATCTTTCGCAGCTGCTGAAGGTGCAATCGGTATCGCTGAAAAAGCAAACAAAGTTCGTAAAGAGCCTTTACGTGTAATCTTAAACGGTTTAGGTAAAGATGCTGCTCAAATCATCTCTCGTATCAACGGATTCACTTTCGTTGAAACTGAATTTGATTACTACACTGGCGAAGTAAAAGAAGTTTACAGAAAATCTTACTCCACTGGTCTTAGA
>CALZJY010000030.1 GCA_945787925.1 uncultured Anaerosporobacter sp.
GTTGGGAGTTATGTACTACAATCTCTCTAGCTTTTCTTTTTTAGAGAACACTTATGTTCCATCCTTCCAAGAGATGATTGACTGCAGTTACTTTGTAGCCTTTTACCTCGCCATGCATCTTGCGGTAATATTTGGAATCATTCTAACCTCTCTAAAACTGCGAACAAAGGGAAACCAAAACTACACACTACAACGTCTTAGTATCTCCGAGAAAGAGCGTTACCTTGCTTGCTTATTCCTTTGTTTTCTATCATACTTCAGTGTCATCTTATTACAAAACATAGGAATCCTTTTATCTTATCTGCTGTATGCTTACAGGGTGCCAGATGCCCTTCAACTAAGCAATGGACTTACCTATGCATACTTAAACCAGCCGTTTATGAGAGCAATAGCACCGGCTCCCCACCCGCTACGCATCGCTCATTTCTTAATTACATTAGGACTGCTCTCCTTGCTAAGCTTACGTCTCTCCATATGTATCCGCAAACAAAACTTCTTTGCGGCTTTGGGATACGCCTACCTCTTATTCTGCACTAGTCTGCAGTCTATCGATGGTACATTTACCTTTCTGGCTGTATTAATTCTTTGCATGGTGGGACTTGGAATTCTTTATGCAGAAATTCAAAACCTAAAAACAAATGCGTATTTTTAAAACTGGAGGTACCTTATGAAACGAACAATCCCTTATTGGCTTTTTCTATTCCTTACTGGAATTGCTATCTTTTTCACTTATGTTGGATTCCTATATGTCCACTGTTCCACTACGACAGAACAGCTTATTACCTTACAAGGAGAACCGTCTTCCCTTTCTGGCCTGAAACTCTCCTACTCTGAGATTCTCTCTCCTTACGGGGACTATCTCTCTAGCGATGTTCTGCTCGGAGACCAACTTAGTAGCAAGAGAACCTTTCATTCTAAAGTGTTAGAGATGGCAGATGATGCACCAATTCCCTCTCGATATGATTATCATTTCCCTATACTTCAAGTAGATCCATTCCTTGACCAAGACACTACTTCTTCTAGCTTGCCTTGTAAGATTCTTACCCCACACACTTCCTCTATGGAGGATTTTCCTTACCTTACAATAAAGAAACCGAGCGATTATATGGAACACGAAGAGGATACAGAAGAAGACTCCCCTTTTAGCGACTATTGCATCTCCATACACTCCTCCCACTACGTGACGCTTGGAAAGAAAAACTACTTTTTCATTTCCTCGGTTACTGCAACGAAAGGAGAGCGCAACGTTCCCCTCTCCTATACGATTCATGGGGGACTCTTCTTACATAATAAGAAATCGGTAGAATGTGTGTATGATTTCACTGCTACAGACTCTAATCATCAAAAAGTCCTAGCCCTCTTCTTACTCAATGACCAAAATCATCTAGGGCTGATTATCCAAACAGGAAACTCCTGCTCCCTTCAAATCATCGATCCTAATACAAAACAGGCAGTTGCTTCTTATCCACTTCCTTTGGAAACAAAAGAGAATTCTGAAGATAAACTTTATGCCCGATACAATAGTTCTAACCACACACTGATTTTAAATAACGATTCCACACTACTTTGCTATCAATTAAGCAATCCTTTTTCCCTACAACAATTGGCCTCATACAACTTAAAGGACATCGTTGCCTTACAAAAAAACAAGAATATTTCCCTATCTAGCGGTGGTGACTATCTATATTCCGATAATATCCTTTATATGGTTACCTATCCCCAGTATGAAGAAACCGAGCACCTTCCTTACTTGCTAGCATTCCAACCGAACAAGATCGTATATGAAGGCTACCTTTCCATTGATATGAAGGAAGACTATGCTCCTACTAGACAAAAAAGGATCCCACAAACAAATATGGATGAAGATATGGATACACTGGAGGACGATAACTTCCATCGAACCATTGCCCAGATCCAACTCTCCCTTGCAAAGTAAAGGAATGGTACTTGCAATCTCGTCCATTTAAGTCTACAATAAAGACAATTAATTAACATATTATGGTATTTATTTAGGAGGTATTATAATGACAAAGATTGAGCTTGTGCGTAAAGAAATGATGGAAGCCATGAAGGCTCATGATAAACAACGAAAAGATGCTCTTTCCATGCTTTTATCTGCGTTAAAAAATAAAGCCATCGACAAACGTGGTGACCTAACAGAAGAGGACGAAAACGAAGTCGTATTAAAAGAAATCAAACAGACAAAGGAAAGTATCGAAACTGCACCAGCAGACCGTACCGACTTTATTGACGAATGTAATTTTAGAATTCACGTATATGAAGAATTCGCTCCAAAATTCCTAACGGAAGACGAAATCAAAGCCATCATCCAGGAAGTACTTGTTTCTCTTGGCATTGACGCTCCTACTGCCAAAGATAAAGGCCGTATCATGAAAGAGCTTATGCCAAAAGTAAAAGGAAAATCTGATGGAAAATTAGTAAATCAATTAGTAAGCAGCTTATTCTAACAGTTACCATACACAATAAGAAAAGACCGTTGTCCTACCTAGGTAAGATAACGGTCTTTTCTTATTTTTCCTTGTCCAGTGGAATAAAGCTATCAAAAATAATATAATGATACCTCATCCTATTTTTATCATAATCATACTGATTCTTTATCGTCCATGCAGCCATCGGTAATCGATATAGCTTCCTGCATATTCTAAGGGACAGCGTATCGGAATACTTATGATGATATGCAATAAAATCTGGTTTCGTAATCCCATTGAATAATAGCTTAGAAAGTAAGAATAACACAAGGGGATTGCCTACTTGCATTTCTTTCTGGAAATTATCCGATAACTGTCCTCTTACCACACGATTTCTATGTTTCTTATACCATAGCAGTACCAGGGGATTGAATGATTCAATACAATATGCTCCCTTATACGCATCCAAAATAGGCGCTGCCTTCTCACATAAGGAAAGATCATAACGCTCTACTTTGAATTCTACGATAAGAGGAACTTTTCCACCCACAAGCAATAATACTTCTTCTAAGGTAGGAATCGTCTGCTCACTCTTCCTTAGGCAAACTTGCTGTAGCTCTGCTAACGTAAGGTCCGACACTCTCTGCTTCTTTCCTGTCATACGGGTAAGTGTCCAGTCGTGAAATACAACTGGGATGCCATCCTTCGACAGTTGAATATCAAGCTCAATTCCATAGCCCATGTCTACTGCCTGCTTAAATGCCTTCAAACTGTTTTCGGGAGCATCCCCTTGATTATTATGAATTCCTCGATGCGCATACAGCCAACCTCTCAACGAAGATTGGTCTGGTCTGCGAATCATCCTCGGCATGATTAGTAACAAATATAGAACGACAATTCCAACAAGGATACACAAACTAATGAAGCCTCCCATAGAATTCTCCTATTTCGCAATTATTTTACGATTTGGTCTGCTCTTACTAATGCTGCATCGATATTTGGTAAGAAGTTCTCTTCTCCTACCATTTCAACGAATCCAGCTTTCTTCATCGCTTTCATCGGTTGTTCATTTACATGTGATAATAACAATGTCACTTTGTCTTTTTTACATTTGTGGAATAACTTCACCAATGCATTCATACCAGTTGCATCCATTGCTGGAACACTTCTCATACGAAGAATTAATACATCGTGTTTTTCACTAAATGCGATATTGGTAAATTCTTCACTCGCACCAAAGAAGATTGGTCCTGTGATTTCATATACTAATGTTTTCTTTGGAACTACTTTGAATCCGATGTAATCTGGATCGTCCTCTTCGTCTTGTGTTTCGAAATCATCTTTATGATGTTCATCTACATATACCCAGCTATTTACTTGGGTAACGTCTGCCATTCTCTTCATGAATAATAGACAAGCAAGTACTAAGCCTACGCCGATCGCTACTACTAAGTCAAATGCTACTGTTAAGAAGAATGTAGTTGCAAATACAGCGATATCGCTCTTTGGTGCAGTTCTTACCACATCAAGACAGTGTCTCCAACCACTCATATTGTATGCAACGATAAACAAGATTGCTGCAATGGTTGGCATTGGGATTAATGCTGCATATGGCATTAATTTCACTAAGATTACAAGTAATACGCCGGCATGTACCATACCTGCGATTGGAGTACGTCCACCATTTTTGATGTTGGCTGCTGTTCTTGCGATTGCGCCTGTTGCTGGAATACCGCCAAATAATGCAGATGCTGTATTACCAACCCCTTGTGCTACTAATTCCATATTAGAATTATGTTTGCTACCAATCATTCCATCCGCAACTACACAAGATAATAAGGATTCAATTGCTGCAAGAATGGCAATTGTAAGTGCATCTGGGAATACCCCCTTAATCATCTTGTAGTCAAAGGACGGTAAGCTGAATTTTGGAAGACTAGCAGAAATTTGCTTGATGTCTCCGATTGTCTTTACCTCTAAGTTACCAAACTTAACGATTGCTGCACATACAATTACTGCAACAAGGGATGCGGGAATCTTCTGGAAGAATTTTGGCCAGATAATAAGAATTGCAAGAGAAACCACACCGATTACTAATGCCATGTAGTTAATCGTTGGCATACTGCTAATGATTTCTTTTACTTTATCTAATGTCTCAATTGGAGAAGTCTTAAACGTAAGTCCAAGGAAATCCTTTACTTGTCCAATTGCTAATGTTACTGCGATGCCAAGGGTAAATCCTGTTTCGATCGTATATGGAATAAAGCGGATTAAACTGCCAAGTCCACATACACCCATGATGATTAGGATGATACCTGCCATAACTGTTGCAAGAATCAATCCATCCATTCCGTTTTTTGCAACAATTCCTGCTACGATAGTTGCAAATGCTGCGGTAGGTCCAGCAATCTGTACCCTGCTGCCGCCTAGGAAAGAAATTAGGAATCCTGCTACAATCGCTGTGTATAATCCCTGCTCAGGAGACACTCCCGATGCCAATGCAAGGGCGATAGATAATGGCAAAGCGATAATTGCTACGATAATACCTGCAATCAAGTCCTTAACGAACTGATCTTTCGTATAACTTTTCATTACCGAGAATAATTTCGGCTTAAGTTGCTTCATAAATAGGCCTCCTATCAATATAGTCATCGAGATATAAGTCTAGTCCTATTATTTGCAAATTTCAAGTCGATTTTTATATAATTTTAATATTTATTTAATATTTATTTAGAATTATAGTCTTTCTTTTTCTCTTCTTACTTCTTTCGAAAATATTCGACAATTAATCCTGTTACCTGGTTGTAACTATTCGTACCCTGTGCCTGTGCATTTGCTTTTAGATATGCATCATTCATTTTGTTGGCAACCTTAGCTACCTTTGTATCGTATTTCTCCCAAAATTCTAGTTTCTGTTGGATATCCACATTGGCTTCATTACAAAGCTCTTTTCGGATGGCTTTAAATAAATTTACATCATAGCCATACAATTCATTCATGCAATACGAATATGCATGCATCAATCCAGAATAACGAACCACATCATCAGAAGAATTCATACACGCTAAAAATGCTACAAAGTTTGCTTCCCCTTCTCTCATAATGCCTCGTAAATGACTTAGTTCATGGCACATCGTAAAAGGCTTTAAATAATCCGGCATGTCTGTATTATAATTTGCCTCTACCGTAAATGGGGAATAGATTCCCGTCACCTGTTGATAGCTTAAGATTGGGGAGACAAGCACTCCCTTAGGATTTGGAAAATAACCCTCTAAGCTTTTATATTTCTTCGCTGCTGCCTTCATTGCATTTTTTGCACGCCCTTCCCGGTTCTCACTATAGTCTGTTTCTCCTGTCTTTGTTTTAGGAAGCTGCTTCGAAATCTTATTGATTTCTTTTGTTAACGTACGACATACCGTTTCTAATTCCTTCTTTGAATAGCGTCTTTCCTGAAAGTTCTCCGTTGCCACAAATGCTTTCTTATGATAGTTCACTCCACAATTAATCGTAAACAAGAATAGCATCATGGATGCAAAAAACGTAACGCTCACAATCATATGTAGAAAACGTTCTCTAAGTCGAAGATCAGATTTCTTCTTTTTCACTTTTCTTACAATAAAACGAAGCAAACAAAAAAGAACGGTTCCTAGGATCGCATACAACAAAACTTCGGATACCGATACCGGAAGCCAGCCAAATACATAGGCAAAAAGCGTTGCCACATAACGATATACATATTCATAATAAAAATCTGCAAATCCATCCATCATTCTAGCGAATAGAATTAGCACAGCTGAACTTCCACATAAAATGACAGAAATTTGTATTTTTCGTTTCATTTTTATCCACCACCTTATTTTTATACAAGTATTATAACATACCACTAGTACTTCTCCTAGTAGTATGATATGCTATGTACGTAATATAATGTATTAATTTTTAAATGTATGGAGGAACTATGAAAAACTATTACATCGAACTATTATGCTTATGATCATTTTTACACTAATCTTTCCTTACATAAGCACTCAAACTTGCCTTGCAACACCAGGCAACATAAGATTCACCCATAAGACAAGCAAACTAAAGGCTGGCACTTCGTTTTTATTTCAAGCAGCTTCTTCTCATAGCGGGGATCGCATCCATTGGTCTGTCTCTAACCCTTCCCTCGCTACGATTAATAAATCAGGAAAACTTACTGCTAAAAAAGTAGGAACTGTAAACGTCACTGCTTCTTGTGGTAATAGAAAGTCAACTACAAAAGTAACGATTACTCCAAAAAAGATCATCGGAATTGATGCTGGACATCAAAAAAAGGGGAACAGTTCCCTAGAGCCAATTGGCCCTGGTGCTTCTAAAAAGAAAGCAAAGGTATCCTCTGGTACGCAAGGGGTAGCTACTCGCGTCAATGAGTATGAACTAAACCTAGCTATCGCAAAAAAGCTAAAGAGCGAATTAGAAAACCGTGGCTACGCTGTCATAATGACTAGAACGAAACATAATGTCAATATCAGCAACTCCCAACGCTCCAAGCTTTTAAATGACGCAGGTTGCGATATCGCCATCCGTCTTCATGCCGATGGTTCTACTAACTCCAAACGTACTGGTGCAAGCGCGCTTTATACTTCTACGTCGAACCCTTATGTAAAGAAATCTGTTAGCAAGAAAAGTAAGACATTAGCCAAAAACGTCTTAGGCGCTTACTGTAAGAAAACAAAAATCAAAAATAACGGCATTGTTGTTCGTGATGATTTAACAGGAAATAACTTTAGCAAGATTCCAACCATCGTTTTAGAAATGGGCTTTATGAGCAATGCAAAAGAAGATCGCAATATGCAAAAATCGTCCACTCAAAAGAACATGGTCCATGGTATTGCCAATGGTATCGATCAATACTTTAAATAGCTTATATATAACTCTTGAGAATTTTTAGAATATTGTTTGACTATTTTTTAGGACTTTGTTAATATACTGATAGAAGGAGAACAAAATATGCATAATGCATATTTTATACTCCTTTTTTATTTAAAGGAGGTTTTATATTATGTTAGAGCGACTCTTTCGCTTAAAAGAGAACGGGACAACTGTTAGAACGGAAATCCTAGCTGGTCTTACAACGTTCATGACAATGGCGTATATAATCGCATTGAATCCAAACTTAATCGCAGACGCAAAAAATGGTGCATCCCACGAATTGTGGAATGCCGTATTCATTGCAACTGTACTTTCTGCTGCTGTCGGAACATTCCTTATGGCTTTCTTAGCAAACAAGCCATTTGCACTTGCTCCAGGTATGGGATTAAACTCCTACTTTGCAACTGTTGTCGTCAGCATTATGGGAACTGCTAAACTTAGCTCCTATGATGAGGCTTTCCAGGGTGCCTTGTCCATCATCCTGATTTCTGGTGTATTATTCACTACATTAACATTATTTAAAATTCGTGAAAAAATCGTAGATGCGATTCCTGTTGGTATCCGTTATGGTATTACTGCTGGTATCGGTTTAATGTTAATCCATATTGGTATGACAACGAACGCTGCTGTATACTACGGCCCTAATGGCGAAAATATGACAATGCTTGGATTCTTTACTATAGGAGCGAAAGACTCCTTAACAATGTTAGGTCAAGATTCCTATAACCTTTTAATGTTATATATCATTACATTCTTCATTGGTTTATTTACAATCATCATCTTAAGCCATAAGAATGTAAAAGGTTCCATCTTATTCGGTATGGTTGGCGCTTCCGTTGTTTACTTTATCGGAACTGCTATTCTTGGAAGCAATCCATTTGAAACATTAAAAACTTCTTCTTGGTTACCTAACTTTGGAGATATGGCAGAAAAAACATTATTCAAGTTTAACTTCGGGCTTTTATTCAAAATGGGATTCTTATCTGCTGTAATGACAGTCATCACATTCTGTATGGTAGATATGTTTGATACAATCGGAACACTTCTTGGTACTGCAAGTAAGGCTGACATGATTGATCATGAAACTGGCAGAATGCCTCAAATGAATCAAGCAATGTTATCCGACTCCTTAGCAACACTCACAGGTGCATGTACTGGTACTTCTACAGTAACAACATTCATCGAAAGTGCTTCCGGTGTAGAAGAAGGCGGCCGTACAGGTCTTGCTTCTGTAATTACAGGTGCTTGTTTCCTTGCATGTTTATTCTTATCTCCAATCGCACGACTAATCCCTGCACCAGCAACTAGCGCAGCATTAGTATTCGTTGGTATCTTAATGATTAGTTCACTTAAAAATGTAGATTACTCTGATTTCTCTCAATCCGTATCTATCGTATTAATGATTGTCTTCATGATGATTACAGGCGGTATCGGAAATGGTATCGGTATTGGATTAATCGCTTATACTATCATTAAGCTTTTCACAGGAAATAGAAAAGACATTTCCTTATTAACAATTATCTTAGCATTGTTGTTCTTAGGAAAGTTCTTCTTACCTTTCTAAGAAAAGACACAAAAAATGCTTCTTGGCAGGACTTCCAAGAAGCATTTTTTTATTGTTCTATTTTCTCAACATGTTCTAATCGACAATTCTCAGTCGCAGTCAGTTCATCGAGATAAAAGACTTCTTCTACGATACAACGTTTTGCAAACTCAAGATTCGTGCCTGTTACTGTGGACATTCCTGTTGACTCTGCATACATGGATTCACACTCCACATTTTCAACGGTAAAGTAATCACGGTAAATTAGGGACGTTGGATGACGAAAGAAAGATGGATGCGTAATATGGATTTTTCCAGCACGAAGATCGCTTAGATATCCTCTATGATATGCCTTCGCCACAAAGGAAGATGCAGTAATGCATCCATGGTAGTCGATTCTCCCTCCAACTTCCATCATTCCTGCTTCAATCTCGCCTTTTCCATCTAAGTTATACGCCACATTTAGTTCCTCTGCGATTAAAGTATTATCTAAAGTGACATTGCCTTTAATTGTAATCTTTGATGCTTGGACCGTATCATGAAGAGTACAGTTTCCTTCCATCACAAGCTCCCCAGCCTCGATCGAACCTGTCACCTCTACGTTTCCTCGCACAATGATTTGATCCGCACGCAAAATTCCTACAAGCGTCAAATCGCCATTAATTTCTACTGTGGATGCCTCTACAATATCGGTAAATGTCGCATGCCCGCCAACCTCTATTGTCTGTGCACAGATTTTCCCGTCATTTCTAACGTCTTTCTCTGCTTGAATCGTTGTATATTCCCCTTCAGGAATTACGCCATAGTCCGTCAGTTTTAATATATTATCCTCCATTGGTAAGCCTCCTAAATCACATGGTGTCCTCTAAATATTGTATATTATAACATAACGTGACTTAAATAAACATATTAATATTAGATTTTACACCGTTCGTATCCAATTCAGCTCATTGTTGATTCCTTTTGACATCAAAATCTGATGCAAATCGATCACACCATTATGGAAGGTAGCCGCGCACGATGCCAGATACAACTCCCACATCCTTGCAAATTCCACTCCCATCTTTTCCTCAATTTCCGGCCTATGGGCATTGAAATTCTCCCTCCAGCAAAGTAGCGTCTTATTATAATGTCTTCGCAGGCTTTCCACGTCCAACGTATAGAAATGATAGTCTGGCAACAACTGAATGATTTCACGCAACGATGGAATCACACCGCCTGGGAAGATATATTTCTTAATCCAAGGATCGCCTGGAAACTCTTTCTGAGCACTGATATAATGAAGCAAAAATAGTCCTCCTTGCTTTAATACGCTCTCTACATTTTCTAAAAATAATGGATACTGGTCTCTTCCTACATGCTCAAGCATTCCAACACTAACGACTCGGTCAAACTGCAATCCACTTTCACTTAATTCCCGATAATCCATCAAGCGTACCGACAGCCGGCCTTCTAACCCTGCCTCCTTGATCCTACGTTCAAACTCCTTCTTCTGTTCTGTACTCAAGGTAATTCCCATTCCTGTTATGTTATATTTCTTTGCTGCCTCCAGTAATAAAAATCCCCAGCCACAACCAATATCTAATAGGCTCATTCCCTCTTTCAGCTGTAGCTTTTCTAAAATATGATCGACTTTGGCTATTTGCGCAGTTTCCAACGTGTCTGTTTCCTTTTTGAAATACGCACAGGAATAACTCATTGTCTTATCCAGCCACAAGCGATAAAAGTCATTTCCAATATCATAATGAGAACTTACTTCTTCCTTCTGATGTTTTTTTGAAGAGGACGGAAATAATAACTTCTTTAACACCGAGCGATCCGTACTAAACCGGTCCATATGGCCTAAAAACAAATCTAGCACTTCATATAAGTCTTTATCCACTTCAATCTCGCCTCTCATATAGGCCTCTCCAAGCGCTAAGGAAGTCGAGGTCGCAAGCGCTTTCTTCTCTGGCATCTTATGAATGGTTACCGTAAACCGTGGCTCTTCCTCTCCTACTTTGGTCGTATGTCCTTCTGTCTTCAACAGAAAGGATACTGGTATAATCTTTTCAAGATAATGCACAATAAACTCTTTCATATCCCTATTCCACCTTTGAATCATAGTATGATTATCTAGTATTTTCATAAAAAGGAAAAACTATACATATGTATGAAAAAAGACTAGGGATTTCTCCCTAGCCTTAACGTTTACAGTATCCATAAGTCTTACTATGCTGTGCCTTCCCAAATCTTGTCCTCCTCAATTCTAGTCCAATTGGCATTCAATATCTTTGATTTCTTTCCCTTATATTCTGTTTCTATCTCCATCAAATATCTCGCATCAATTAATTCCTGTAATGACATTTCCACTCTTTCTTGTGTTACTCGATTATGTTCTGAGACATTCCTAATCGTCTTCCAAAAGGTTGCCTTTTTCCCTCTCTGATCAAGAATCTTTAAACTCTGCAATATCAATCCATAATAAAATCGTTGTTCCTGTGCATAACGCGGCATCTCAACATAGCTATTGGCCGTCGACTTCAATTTTCCACTAAACGCTCGCTTTACACCATACACGATTACTTTCTTATCCAACTTCGTTCTAATGTATTTCATCACGGAATCAAAATGACCATCGCCAGTAAAAATCAAGAATGTATCCGGACAGGTTTTTTCTGCTGCGATCTGATAAATATAATCTAAC
>CALZJY010000031.1 GCA_945787925.1 uncultured Anaerosporobacter sp.
AATGATAATCTTGAACTTCCAATAAGCTTAGAAAATTCTTTCGTTACAAATCGTTTTTCGCCCGGCATCATAAGTAAGTAAAACTTTGTTTTCTGGCTATTACATAAAAATAAATTTTTGCAAATGGAGATTCCTAATACCTCGCTTACCTTGTCACATTCCGCAATGGTTGCCATTTCCTTTTCTAACCTTCCTTCTTCATTTGGTGCTTGTGTGAAGATTGGTGAAATTGCTGTTGTACCTTCCATTGTCTTTTCTCCCTTCCTATCCATTCTTTTGCTCACTAGTATACCACAAAAGAAGATGGGTAAAACATTACCCATACCTTCCCGTCTTACTTCTATCTTTCCTTATACAATTTGATTGTTGCACTCCTCTTCCGCTAATAATACAGTTAAGTTTTCTAAGGAAATCTCAATCATATTCGTAAGCGCCTCATCGGTATAAGAGCCGATATGAGGCGTTACTAATACCTTCGGATATAGGGAAAACAATCTCTCATATACCTTGTTTGGAATCGCCTGTCCTTCAAAGTCTTTGAAGAAGATCTCACGTTCTCCTTCTAATACGTCCGTTGCATATCCGCCTAATTTTCCACTTTCGATTCCACGTATGATCGCTTCGATATCCTGGAGTTCCCCACGTGCCGTATTGACTAGGATGGCATCTTGTTTCATTTTAGCAATGAATTCATCATTGATGAAATGGTCGTTTTGCCCTTTGAAATATGGTACGTGCACCGTGATGATATCTGCCTCTGCAAGTACCTCTTCTAGCGGCTTATATGTTACGACCTCTTTTGCTGCTTCCGATTCAAACACATCATACGCGATTACGTTTGCACCAAGTCCTTTGAATAACTGTGCAGAAGTAAGTCCGATACGGCCTGTTCCTAATACACCTACGGTGCAGTTACGGATTTCACGGCTGAACATCGTTTCATCTACGGTAAAGTTGCGGTTCGCCGTACGGCTTACCGCATATGCCGTATGACGAAGTAGCATCATTGCATGGGTTACTGCAAGCTCGCTGATGGCATTCGGGGAGTAGCCTGGTACACGTGCTACCTTTAAGCCTAGTTCTTTTGCTTTTTCAAGGTCTACGTGATCAAACCCTACGGTTCTTGTAAGCACATATTCTAATCCGCTTTCTTCTAATAATGCAAGGTTTCTTGCATCTGCCATACAGTTTCCACGAACCATAATGGCTTTGGCTCCGATTGCTTCCTTTACATTCTCATGATTTAACCCTAACGTTACTAATTTCAAGTCAAATCCGAACTTTTTATTAATTTCATGAAAATACGGGACTTCGGTTGGCCTTACCCCATAACATACTACTTGAATCATTCTTATATCCTCTCTTAAAAAGACTGTTTAAGTCTCAATTAATCCTTTTTTAAGGTTGCGTGTTCCATTTTACAAAAATATACTGGATTAATCAACTTCTGACTTCTTTTTAGGAGAGTTTTTAACGCATAGGAGATTGCAGCGCAATTTCCTATGCGTTAAAAAAAGATGGGACCGAAACTACGGTTCCATCTTTTTCAAGCCTGCCTAGACTAAATCTTTTCCAGTAAACCCAAGAGGTAATAATTCCTCTAAAGTGAACTCTTTATAGTCATCTACGCTTTTTGCCATATATATTTTAAAGTTTTTATGATCACAGAATTCTGCCATTACCTGTCTACATACACCACATGGTGCACAGTATTCGCCTTGCCCTTGTTCTACATCTGATTTGTTTCCTACAAGCGCAATCGCTACAAAGTCTTTGTCCCCTTCTGATACGGCTTTAAAAAATGCTGTTCTTTCTGCACAGTTCGTTGCAGGATATGCTGCATTTTCAATATTACAGCCCTGATAAACCTTTCCATCTGCAGTTAATAATGCAGCACCTACATTAAAGTTTGAATATGGTGTATAACAATTCTTTTGTGCGTCAAATGCTTGTTGAATTAAAGCTTTTACATCTATCATTTTAATCATCCAATCCTTTCTCGGCGGTTCCTCCATGCATGAGGGAAGAACATTATATCACTAATTTTAACGTTTGTATACATTTATTTTAAATAATTTTCAACAAGTTAAAATAGCACTCCATTGCATAGTTTTCTCCAATATAATCTGTTCTATGTATAGCTTGCAATCCTCATTCATGTACTCTAATAATACGTCCTCGATGGATGCAAGTTCCTGTATGTTAAGTTCCTTTGGAATTCCTAAAAACAATCGATAATCATTTTTTCCTTGAATGATTCCAAAGTTCGTTAGCAGCTCTAGCAGCATGCCCCCGATGGACTCTCCTTTTGCAGCAACTCCTAACCAGGCAGCAGGATGCCTTCTTTTCGGAATCTGCTGTAACAAAAACAATGCAGTGTCGATTTCCCATTCGGCAAGCCTTGGCATGTAAATCATTCCGCGTCCATGATGTCCCATGTTCTCTGGTCGGACATCGTCTAGCTGTTCCATACAAAGAAGTGCGTTAGAAAGCTCTGCTTCCTCTAACTCCTCATAGCATGGAACTTTCTCAAACTCAATCGTCTGTCCATTTACTTTACGATACTGTCTCCCTAATTCCTTACTCGAAACAAGATGAATGGATGGCTCCTCCGTCCGTCCTACCAAAATGATTCTTTTCCTCATAAGCGCACCCCCTAGTGGTTACTTTTTCTCATTATAACGTACTTATTCCAAATGAACAATCATTGTATTCCTACTTTTGAGGAGTCGATACTTTTTACACTCTTAGAAGCATTTTCCAAATGATGCATCCGATCAGTCCGACTCCTCCAATGCAAATCAATGTGCAAAGCGGCCTTGTGCGAACCGTCACAAGCACCTCGCCTTTTGGAACTCCTTGTATTTGCTTTGTGCTTACCTCGTACTCTCCTGCCACCTTATGCACCATGACTGGCTGCTCGTTTCGAAGCCTCTCCCCATCCAAGGCTTCCCCTTTGACCGTGATGATGGATTGGCTGACGGTACAGATTGCCTGCTGCTCCTTAGAAAATCCAAAGGAGGTCACGGCACCAAGCAGAATGAGTGCCCAAAAGAGCTGTACGACAAGATATGGCTTCTTTGGCAGCTTTCGAATCTGCAGTAAGAAAAACGTGATTGGAAACAGGCTGATCCATACTAAGACAAGGGAAAATACATCACCGCCTGCAACTCCAAGCTCAATCAACAAGGTAAATACACTATTCCATAGGATGACTGCGACATATTGTAACTTTGTGAGCGCTTCCTGGCTCCAGATCAGGATTCCCACAGCTGCCACCCCATACAGCAGTGTTCCTACGATTCCAGCCACCTTCCATACGGTGCTCGTGATCATCTGCTGTAATAGAATGATTGCAAACATGCCATAGCTATAGAGGTAGGTCACATGACGAATCATTACGAGTGGCTCCCATTCCTCTAGTGGCTGCCCTGTTTCTAACCATTTCTTAATCCGCAGGATCATCCTGGCAAGCAGCAGGGCGAACAAGAACGTCCCCATCCATACCTCACCCAAGCTTACGATTCCGATCATTACAAAGCTAAGAGGCATCGTACACGGCTCCTCCTCATACGTATTCTTTCCATGAAGCATCGCACATAAAAACAGCCATGCCACCGAGAAACTTAGGATACCGGTGATCTCTCCTTGCGTTCCTATCACCTTGCCACTGATACACCAATTCATCGCAACAAATAGCAGTCCACTCCCGTCAAACAATAGGCTGAGACGAATCCAGCGCTTGATCTTGATTGGACGTTTCTTTGCTACTACTGCCAGTGAGGATAGTATCGTCATCGCTCCTATTCCTAACGCAAACCCTAACTGGGCAAGGCTTGCAAGAATGCTTCTGCTTCCCACTCCAATTATCGGTTCCTCATATAAGAGAGGTTTTCCTATGGCCGCTACAATCACGAGGAGCAACACCGATTCTAACGCATACATGCCAAGAATCTGCTTTTTATACCGCACTCCGTAACGAACTGCTAAAATTCCTAGATAGGCAAGTACCATACCGAGCATCATGCTATTGCCTTCCCAGCCATGGAAAAATCCTAGCAGACTTCCTGCTGTGGATTGTCCTGCAAGCTGCCGACTCGTAAGTCTTGCTGCCATACCCGCTACGAATGACAGGGTAACTCCTAAGAGGCTCATCCCCCATACAAAGTAGGTCACTTTCGTTATTTTTTCCGCTATTCCACTAAGCAGCACGATGGCCATTCCTGCAAATAACAGCATGGTCACAAATAAGCCATTCATTTCTACTCCGATTTTCATTTTTTCTTCCTATCACATGGTTTGTTTATGTATATGCTTGGCACAAAGAGGCTTATACCAAAAAAGGACAAAGTCATTGGCCTATGACTTTGTCCTTCTAACCTATCTTTGTATTAAAGTTCTGCCAAAATGCTGAATCCGAAAAATCCTGTATATAATACGCCACATACAAGAGAAAGGATTAACCCTACGATTAAGATTGTTTTTGCAGTCTTTGTATTCTTTTCATATTTCGCAATATCTCCATTAGAAAGTGCATTCTTTCCTAAGATTGCAAAGATCAGGGCAATTCCACCAAATAATTGGTTACAGCATGCTAATTCTAAGACACAGAGAATAAGAAGTGTTGTGAAACTCTTTTCCACTTCTTTGGATACCATAAATGGTTGTTGCTGATATCCTTGATTATAGTTCATGTTATTTGAGTAATTCATATTTGGATTCCCATTATACGTTTGCAATGGTGCTCCACAGTTTTCGCAAAATGGTGCTCCATCTCTGGAGTTTGCTCCACAGTTTGGACAATACATGTTCTTCTTCCTCCTTTAGTAAATCGTTGTTGGTAATAGCCATTCCAATAACGGAAGGTTACGAATGACTCCGAATGCAGCAAGCAGCACCGCATATACAATCAACGCATTGTTTACCCAGTCATTTTCTGCATTATATCGGATATAGCGATAGGCCCCTATGCCATAACAAAGGATTCCCATTGGTATGGATAGCGCGATGAATGGATTATAACGAAATGCCTGATACCATCTGCCACGCATCAATGCTTCCACCATCCTCGTCGTACCGCATCCTGAACAACTATATCCAGTAGTCCGATAAATCTTGCAGCTCATATCCAATGGTCCTTTTCTTACCATCCATATTAGGGCCATTCCGCATGCGATTATAAACAGCGTGACTGCCACCGTCTTTTTGAAACGTTCCTTTTGGTTCACTATGTACCCCCGATGACTCAATTGTTTCAAATGATATTTTCTGTTATTATCGACTATTATACCCAACTTTCTACCATCTGTAAACGAGAAAAACGCAAAGCAGGGCAAGTTTACTCCTTTTATTCAATTCCAATATAGATATGGATCTCTGCCTGTTCCATAGCTTCCTCTTGATATTCTTCAAAATCACAGACATAGGTACGAGCAAGCCCCATCTTAGGCAACTGTTCCCACAGCTTGGCGACATCCTTTTGTACATCGCCTCTCACTATGAACTTCGCATAGTTTCCTGCTGGAATCTTCGTAACCACGATATTCTCTAGCTCTTGTGCTTCCGTCTTTACTTCTCTTCCTACCACTACCATATACTCTTCCTTTTGGTTTCCAGCATAGTCGGTATATAAGCCGATGGATTTTTCATTGGCGGCATCCTTAATCTGCATAAAGATTCCTTCTGAAAATAACTTCTGCCATAATCCGCCGATTACGTTTCCCATCTCTGGTGAATCGTTGCTTGTTCTTGCGGCTACTCCTGCTACGATTTTTTCTTCTAACCTTACTACTTCGTAATTCATATCCCTACCTCATTTCCTTTTTGATAACCTTATTGTAGCAGGGCAAACATGACAACGATCCGTCATCATTAAGAAGAACTATATTTTTTTATGATCGTATGCAGAAGTTCTTTATATTCCTCGCGAAGGGTCTCCGGGGATACGAGTTCCACTTGGTCTTGAAACGTAAGCAACCATCCAAACAGGTTCTCCTTGCTTGTAAATCCACCTTCGAAAAGAAGGCTGCCATCGTCTCGTTCCTCAATACTTTCCCTTCCATAGTCCTCGATAAGCCTCCATTTCATGTCCGCAGAAAATAACGCGGTAATATGCACGGTCTTTGGATATACTTCTTCCTCTACAAACTCTGGAGGCTCGACCTGCTGCTGTTCAAACCATTCCTCCATTACGACTAACTCCTCCATCCTCGTAAGCTTGAACATGCGATACGCCTTACGGGTAAGGCAGTACCCCCATACATACCAAGAGGACCACTGAAATAGCAGGTAATATGGCTCGATGCACCTTGTACGTTGGCCCTTTGGTCCATAATACGAAAACTGAATCCTTCTTCCGTCCTCAATGGCCTGCTGAATCTTCGTAATCTTCGGTGGAAGGCTGTTCTTATACCAGCTAGACAGATCAATGCGGATATGTTCGTTGGAAGGCAATACGTTCGTGCTTCCTCCTGTCACCTTGTCAATCAACTGCTGATAACGATCTTATGTTCGGTATCCCATTTGGCATTGGCAGCAATCAAGACTAATCCCCTCGTCCTCCGATACGAATTGGGATCATGCATCAACGTTACGAAACGATCAAAATATGGATAGACCTCGTCAGACTCCTTGCTTTTGGCTTCTAGGATTCGTAATGCTTGGCATCCTTTCTTTCCTTCTTTTGCAAATAGCTGTTCTACTACTTGTCCTATCTTCTCCATATACTCCCTTCTCACTCCTCCTTATTTTCTTGGTATGAATATTATACCATGTACCTACTAATTTTCTCCTTTGAATTCTTTCTCATTTCGTCTATAATAATAAATCAGACAAACAGTAAAAGTAAGGGAGGCCTACTATGCAAAAAAAAGAGATCCTTGAGTTAAAAAAACGATTTAAGAAAAGCGAATGTACTTTCACAAAGATGTGCGGCTGCTATGTCAATGCAGAAAAAGAAATCGTATTAAATATAAATGAAACATTTCTAAATTTAGAAGATGAAGAGTTTTACAAGTATTTAGAAATCGCGAAGAAAACCTTATCTGGTACGGTTGGAAACAACTTATTGGAATTAGAGTTTCCTTTAGAAGAAGAAAAAGCTGGCGGAAGACAACAATTCTTAATGGGCCTTCGTGAAAGCGGGTTAAAAAATGAAGCGCTATTAGAAACGTTCTTCCAACGCGTGATCGAGACATACGATTATCCTGGAAACTACTTAATCCTTATCTTCCATGATGCGTATGACGTGATGAAGAAAACGTCTGATAACTTAAAATTAGATGAATCCGAAGAAGTATACGAATACCTATTATGTGCCCTTTGTCCTGTGGACTTAACAAAACCAGGCCTTGGCTACTTACAAGACGTAAACCGTATCGGGCCTCGTGTACGTGACTGGATGGTAGGCGTTCCTGATACTGGATTCGTATTCCCTGCCTTTACAGACCGCAGCACGGATATCCATTCTGTGATGTTCTATACGAAAAATGCAAAAGATCCTCATAAAGAATTTATGGAAGATTTCTTTGGCTGCCCTGTAAAGACTACGGCGACAGAACAAAAAAATACGTTCCAGGCAATCATCAACCATGTCATCGGCGATGAGGAACAAAGTGCGAAAGTTCTTATGAACTTACAAGAAAACTTGACACAAATGGTAGAAGACCATGCGGAATTCTCCACTTCTGACGAACCAGCGCTACTGACTAGCGATTCCATCCAAAACTTACTTGCAGATAGCAAGGTTCCTGAAGAAATTGCGGCACAAATCGAGACAGTATACGAACAAGCCTTTGGAGATGCTCCTCCTGTGGTTGACCACTTAATCGATAGCAAGGTGTTAAAGGAAAGTGCACAAAGAAGAAAAGAATTAGAATTAGAAGAAAAGGTGCAAATCCTTCAAGAAAAATTAGAAGAGACGACAAAATCTGCTTCCCTACAAGCGCTCCGCGTAGACTCTTCTTCACAAAACGAAATGGAAGATGACGCCCTAGAAGCCGCTTCCTTCGATTCTGACGAAGCCGCTGCCCCTGTAGAAGATGGCACTTTAAGCGAAGCATCCGCAGAAAAAACAGGCGCCCTTTACGATGTCATCCTACGAGTAAAACCTCAAAAACTGGATCAAATCAAATCCGAAATCATTGACGGAAAGAAATGCATCATCATTCCAATGGAAGAAGATGAACAAGCAAACGTAAACGGAATTACAACATTCTAATTTATACAAGGATAAAAAGGGCTGTGCCAAAAACAATTGGCACAGCCCTTTTCCATTCTTACTTACACTTTCTTACTGGCAGCCAAATCTGGGCATGGCAGTTGTCCTCGCAATCATACCATTCGATTTCTGGTCCACCCGTATGTTCATATCCAGACGTTGGGAACCATTCGGAATATACTCGTTTCCATACGTCCTGCATTGCTTCTGGAATTGGTCCTCTGCATTCAAACTTCACCCATAGACATTCTGGAATCTCGATTGCATCGAATCCTTCTGGCACTGGTTCCTCGGAATGTACCCCTACCATATAGCCGATCTTCGTGTTATCAAAGTCCATACATACTCCATAGAATGCCGGATCCTCTTTTACGGTCATTTGCTGCATTCGTTCACAAGTTCCATCTGCACATACTTCCTGCCAGAACTTTGGAATTAATCGAAAGTTCTCTCCATCCTTTGTTGAAAAGTCACGTTTCTTTCCTAGCATACGGAATGCTTTTCCCATCTCTACACGATATTCCATTTCCTCGACTCCTTTGATTGTGATTTGGAAAGAGATCCTAGGATAGTTCTTTAGCATCGCGCCTTCTTCCATGGCCTGCTTTGGAGTAATTCCGTGAATGTTTTGGAATGCCCTTGCAAAGGAAACTGGCGACTCATATCCATACTTTAACGCCACCTCTAACACAGTAGCCTCCTTCTTCGTAAGCTCCACTGCCGCAAGACTTAGGCGCCTCCTGCGTATGTACTCCGCCAGTGGCACATCTGCAATAAAGGAAAACATCCGTTGGAAGTTATAACTAGACGTGCATGCCTTTTTTGCCACTACTGCAACGTCAACCTCCCCATCTAAATTCTCCTCGATATAAGAAAGTGCCGCATTCATTTTATCTAACCACTCCATGACATACCTCTCTCTTTCTTCAGCGTACGGATAATTCTCTCCGTACCTGATATGTATATACTACCAATCCTCTATTGCTGCTTCGCAACTTTTCTTGCACAAACTTGTAACAGGCAGCAAAACTACCCGTTCGCTGCCTGTCTTTCTTATCCTACCTTATATCTTTGGCAAATTCCATTTATAATACGCGGCTGCCACGCGGATTGCAACCACGATCGTAGAAGAAATGGCCATCGCAGTTACAACCGGTACATAACGAATGATTCCGATGTAACTTAATGCCCCTGCTAACGATGCCAAGGCATAAATATGTTTCACCAATACAAATGGCGTACGCTGTGCCATGACGTCTCGAAGCATGCCTCCTCCGATTCCCGTAACCATGCCGACAAAAATAAGTAGGAAGATTCGTTCTCCATAGCCTCTGTTGATTGCGGTATTGATTCCTACCACCGTAAAGATTCCAAGTCCAATAGCATCCATCCAAAGCATCGCCTTGTCGTAATACCCTTTCACCTTATCCTTTACGATATGATTGGTCTTATACTGGATATAACGAAATACGAATAACAAGATGGATACGGCTATGGCAATCAATACATAGGAGCTATTACGAAATACATTTGGTGGCGTATTACCAAGTACTACGTCTCTTATGATTCCTCCACCTACGGCTGTCGTAATCCCTAACACGATTACTCCAAAGACATCCATATGCTCTTCCATTGCAAGAAGGGCTCCGGAGGAAGCAAATGCAATAGTTCCAAGAACTTCGATCAAATACACCCAAAATTCTGTCTGATTCATCTGTCGTCTCCCTATTTCTTTTGTACTATCCTTCATCATATCATAGAATATTCTTTGAACACAATACGGAAATTAGCAGGTAATTTCTAGATAGGCAGACTTCTCAATATAAACGCTTACCTCTCCAAGTGCTACTGCAAAATCAGCCATTCCTTCTGCCCCGATGACTATCTCGTTTTCTGGTGCAAAGACATTCACATAGGTCTTACCGGCTTCTCCGGCCCCTACCTGCATCCTCATCGGTTCGCAGTCGTCTTTGGACATCACGACTGCCACTCCGCTTCTTCCTTCTATGGCTTCCCTCGTCCATCCAACCTGATTTCCCTTTACAGGATAATCAGGAGAATCAGGATAATCATGCTGAGGACCATAGGCGTAGGCTTGCCGAATTTTCATCAGCAAGCGAATCTTATCTGCATTGGTTCCTGGCGTAGTTTCTTCCCCGTGATAGTCTTTATAGAATACGCAAGGGTACCCCTGCTCCCGAAGCAGGATGAACGCATAGGCATGTGGTTTGAACCATGCTTTTACCTCCCGGTCCTCCACCTTGGAGTAAGGGTCAAGACGAACCTGGGTATCATGATTGTCTACAAAGGTGACTGCATTCATCGGGCGGTTCCGCATCAGTGTGTCTTCTTCCAATAAGTTTCTAAGAGGGTATCCCATTTGCTCCGATGCCAGGTAGAATTTCTCATGAAGGGCAAAATCAAATAGGTGCATCTGTACTTTCTCAGATGTAATATGCCCAAGATATCTTTCTAACTCGCTGCATGCCACATCATAATATTCTCCCACGACAAAGAGTGGCTTTATGCTGCACATATAATCCAGCCATTCATTGTACATGGCAGGCGAAATATGTTTTACGGCATCTAAGCGCACGCCATCAATTCCTGTTGTTTCTAGATACCACTTTCCCCATCGTTTCAACTCCTCTCGTACTTCCGGATTTTGTGCATCCACATCGGAGCCGGTTATGAAGTCGAAATTTGTCTCCGGATCCCATTCCTTTCCTTCAAACAAGTAAATCAGATTTTTATCCTGTTTTTTCCCAGCCTGTTGTTTTTTCGCATCCGTATCTACTCCATCAAAGCAATCCTTATTCCATACAAAGGAGGAATACTTCTTATTCCGTCCTGCATGTTTAAAATCCGTCCAGGCTTCGATTTCTTCCGAGTTATTGGTGCGATACCATTGTTCCCCTTCCGAATCTCTCCTCCATTCGACAGCGCGGACTTTTTCAGTCCTCCCTGCCCCTGTCATATGATTGATTACGATATCTGCATATGTCTGAATGCCTGCTTGCATGCCTTGATTGCTTCTATGTACTCTTCTTTCGTTCCATACTTGGTGCGTATGTCAGTATCCCGATATTCCTCGGTCTCCTGTTTATAGAACTCCCCAAGGTCATATAAGTCATACACTCCATACCCGCTGTCTCTTCCTCCATCGATTCCCTTACAAGCCGGAGGCATCCATACTGCCGTGACTCCAGACTTCCTTAAACGCCCTGCTTCCTCCTTTAACGTACGCCACAAACTCCCATCTGCCGGAAGATCCCATTCAAAATATTG
>CALZJY010000032.1 GCA_945787925.1 uncultured Anaerosporobacter sp.
AGTTATTTATGGGGATCCTAATCGATTATATGGTGACACGCTCCATCCCATTATACCAAGTACTTGGTGGCATGCTTGTTTTCTTAGGGCTAAGCTATAATCTCTATATCGATCAAAAAGACGCAGCCTTTGCAACTCAATAATGCCGTGACATACCATTCTTGAAACAGCCTATGCGGTATTATATAATTGGATTAAATTTATACTTTTACGTCAATATGACAGATGGGAGTCTTATGATTAATATTCTTATTACCACGGCACTGCTCTATGTTGTTCTGATTGCAGGCTATCGCACGCTGTTTCTTGCTGGGGCGCCGTTCTCGTTGCATACGAAGCATGGAAGAGGATTCTTTCACTTCGAAGATGCAACCCACGGTATTTCCCCTACCTGCAAGCAGTATGTACGCATTGCCGCTCTCGCGTTATGCCTGCGTTTTGGCATTTACTTATTTTCTGCATTCGCCATTTGCTTTTTTTCCGAAAGCGGTACATCCTTTCGCTTTGATACCTTCCTTGACCACTGGTATCAATGGGATGCCTCGAACTATATTCGAATCGCTACTGGCGGTTATCGATATCACTTAGAAAATGGGGAGCCAACTACGCTTGTATTTTTCCCTCTTTACAGCATCTTGATTCGTGGATGCTTCGTAATCATAAGGGATTATCGTATTTCAGCTATGATTGTCTCTACGCTATGCTATATCGGAGGCGTCTGCTACTTATTTGGATTCGTATCGGAAGAATACGGTACTTCCGTGGGAGCGAAAACGGTCTTATACCTTTCGATTTTCCCATTTTCCTTCTTCTTTGGAGGAATGATGCCAGAAAGTTGCTTCCTGCTCACCTCTTGTGCATTCTTTTATTATATGCGCAGACATCGTTGGGGCATGGTGGCACTGTTTGGATATCTTAGTGCCTTATCGAGAATTCAGGGCATTCTCTTACTCATTCCAGCAGGAATCGAATGGCTCCTCCACTATCAACCAATCGGAATGTTAGTAAAACGAAAATATAAGGAATTCACTCGTTCCTTACTCGTACTGCTTCCCATTTGCTCTGGCCTTCTTGGGTTGATCACGTATTTGATGATCAACAATCAAGTCGCAGGAAATCCGTTCAAATTCTTAGAACTTCAAGAATCCGTATGGCACCATCATTATGAATACGTAGGAAAAGCCATCACTACGATTTTCCACTATGCCTTTGGCGGAAGATACGATGCCAAAATGGTAGCCGTTCTTTGGATTCCGCAAGCGGCAATCGCTACTTTGGCACTTGCACTGCTTGTCTATGCAGCAAACAAACATAAGCCACAAGAAATCTTCTATCTGGCTGCTTATACGATTGTAAGTTTCTCCGCTTCTTTTATCTTGAGCGGTGGTCGATATATGAGCGTGGCCATTCCGATGTTTCTTATTTTAGCAAAATGGTTTGATTCCAAGCCTCGCCTCCATCTTGCATGGGTGATTCTTTCCTCCATGCTGCTGGCACTTTATACAGCAGGCTATGTGCTTGGTTATCAAATTATGTAACAAATCCATTGAAATCATAGGAGGGAGCATATATGTTTCAAGTAAATCTTTCCGAAACTGCGAACCGAAAATTACTTTCACATGAAGGGCCTTACCAAGTGTTTGAATACGAACGCGACTTAAGCGTTTCTCCAGAGCAAGCAATCCAAGCTTACTATGCCTCTGAAATGAACATCCGTAAGCGTCAGGTCTTCATCACGCTAAATGGTACTGGCGTAGTCGTACAAGCTGGAGCAATGCAATGGATGACAGGGAACATCAAACCACAGACGAATGTCCGTGGTGCTGGCGACTTCTTTAAAAAGATCGTCGGTGCATCCGTTACGAAAGAATCTGCAATCAAGCCATTATACCAAGGACACGGACAACTGGTGTTAGAGCCGACGTACAAACACATCCTAATCGAACGGGTGGACAACTGGGGTGGCCTCGTAGTCGAAGATGGCCTCTTCCTTGCTTGCGATTCTACTGTAGATACTCGTGTTGTTTCTAGAACAAGCCTCTCTTCTGCGGTTGCTGGCAGTGAAGGATTATTTAACACTTGCCTAAGCGGAAGCGGTTATGTAGTCTTAGAATCGAACTATCGAAGGCCTTGTAAATGTATACCGCGGTACTGGCCGCGTGCTAATGGCACCAATCGGCTAAAAACAAAGAATGTGCACGAAAAAAGGATACCTGCTTTTGCAGATATCCTTTTTTATTAAAAGATAAATCTCTTAATCACTACTGGCTTGCGGTAGTTATATTTGGAAATCTTTACTCCATCCCTTGGGTTACTTGCGTGAATGATCTTTCCTCCACCTATGTAAATAGCTACATGGCTAATTCTCTTTCCTGAACCGTAGAATAACAAGTCTCCTTTTTTTAAGTTTTTTTGACTTACTCTCTTTCCTTTTCTTGCTTGCTGACTAGCAGTTCTAGGTAATTTATATCCTTGTTTCTTATAAATGGCTTGTGAGAAACCAGAGCAATCAACCCCTTTGTTTAGGTTTGTCCCACCCCAGATATAACGTGTCTTCTTATATTTCATTGCGCATTTTACAAGACGTTCTCTTTTTTGTTGTACTTTTTTCTTTTTTGCATCGTTTCGTGTCTTGTCTGTCTTTTTATCAGCTGCGTAAACGGTATCTGTCGTATTGAAAATAGATGTTGCTATATTCGTACTCATTGCTAAAATTCCCATGAAACAAACATATAGGATCATCGATTTTACTTTTCTCATTGAACTCCTCCATTCCCTTTGCTGCATTTTGATTAAATATTGCGCAATTATTAAAAATTAGTTTTTAAATATTATTACAATATTTCTTATTTGTTACATATTTATTACATGGATTATATTACCATTAACATCTATAAGTGTCAATACATTTATCAGTTTTTTCCATATTTTCTTTACCTTCTGTATGACTGAATTGTTTAAAATCATCTATATCCTTCCAAACTTTCTCTATTTTCCGTCAAAAACAACAAAAAAAGAAAGAGGTCTCCCTCTCTCTTTCTCTATTTTTACTTTTGCCTACTTTTAACTTTTTCTTTTTTGATATTTTGCAAAGACTCCTACTACTACAAACAGGAATCCCATCCATGCTACGATTACCAGGAGCTGTGTCTTGGGGCTTACGACGTCTTCCCTATAAAAAAGCGAGATGCCAAACGCTTGACCTAATCGTTCTAATTCCTTTGATGACATATGATGATGTAGCCGTGTCATCATACCTTCTAAGCACACCTTACGCATCAAGCTGATCAGTTGGGTACATGGCAGAAAGAACAAGCCTTCCCGTACCACACCTCCATAAAAGAAATAGGGAAGATAGGCCCCTCCAAGAAATCCGATTAAGCCTCCATATAGGTTCATCGCAGAAGAGAACTGGGGCTCATTATGCACAACCTCTCCAATCACATTTAAGATTCCTGCATGTACCAACGAGGACAAGGCAAGAATCACCGCACCTTTTATCAGGATTTCACCCGATATGCCATATCCGTAATGATACGAAACATACAGCTCAAATATCAAAAAGAATCCAATGCTATAGCAAAAGGAGAGGATTGCAGTTGCAAGCCATCTTGCTAGTACGACCTGCCAGAAACTGACTCGCCCTCCTTGTCTTACAACACCTCCCTTTTCTACTGCAAGACGGACGATGCTGATTCCGCTCGTGGCCGCAATTAAGATTAGTAATCCAGCCACCATGAGCCGATCCGCAAATAATTCTCTTTCCATGCGGTACACCCCATGATTGGCAACCATCTGTAATACAAATTTTCGTAAAAAAACAAAGTATGTCGTCATTAGTACAAGTATTGCTAAAACCGTTCGGAACAGGCATATCCCATCCCGGAGAGCCAAACTCAGATACTGTGCGGTTACTTTCCATAGATTCCGCATGACTCCACCAACTCCTCTTTCTGCAAAGCAAGGATTTCTACGTCTACCTTCCTAAGGAATCGACCTTCGTATCTCGAAACTGTTAGAATTCCAATGGAGTTCCATCAAGCACCGCGCTCACTAAAGCCTCTCCCTCATAACATAGCTTTAATGAGAAAAATTCATTTCGTTCCTCCAATAAGCGAAGGAAAATACGATCTCCTTCCCACAGGTTGAGTGCTGGAATCCTTTCTTTTTCTACCCAGGCAAGTTCTCCCTCATCGCAATCAGAAAGCTCTCCCTCGTACTCCGTTGCTGTAAATAAGCACATATATTCATCTTCCCATGTATCCGATGCAAATGTAACGATGCCTCGAAACGCATACTCAGTAAGCTCTACTCCTGCTTCCTCTTTCACCTCACGAAGCACGCATTCCTCTGGAGATTCTCCGGGCTCAAACTTGCCACCAAGGCCAATCCACTTATCCTTGTTCGCATCCTTCTCTTTTGCAGTTCGATGCAACATTAAATAACAGCCGTCTTTCTCTATATAACAAAGTGTCGTAAAATTCATGTTTCTTTCCTCATTTCTAATCTGCTAGTTCGTCCTTCTTATTATACCACAATATACCAGTATATTTCCCCGACAAACCATTTGATATTTTCTTAACAATATGGTATATTATATTCATAACATATACTGTATTATATTTTTTAACGAAAGAGGAGAGCGTTATGAGAACAACTAAAAAACTTCTTACATTATGTACAATTTCAGCAGTTTCACTATTTTCCCTAGTTGCTTGTTCTAAGGATACAGCTACATCTTTAAAAGATGGTGTATATACAAAAACAGCTGCAGAAGCGGAAAATGGTTATATACATACAATGAGTATGACTGTAAAAGATGGTAAGATTTCTGAAATCAACTGGGATGGGACAGATGCCGATGGCAATAAAAAATCCCAACTTTCCTTAGACGGAAAATACGTAATGACACCAGACGGACCAACTTGGGCTGCTCAATCAGAAGCATTATCTAAACATGTCATTGAAAAACAATCTACAAGCGAACTAAAAATGGATGAGCAAGGAAAGACAGACGCTGTTTCTGGTGTAAGCATTAAGATCAAAGGATTCGTAGACTTTGCAGATGCATTAATCGAAGAAGCTACAAAAAAATAATAACAAAAAGAGGCTTATAGCCTCTTTTTCTTTTACCTATTTTTATTGCATAGGACTTTGGCTCGTTGTTTGCGTAAATAAAAAATACTCGGAGAATCAAACTTAGGGAGTGATTGATTCTTCGAGTATTCGGGAAATGATTAAGATGATAGGGAGTTCATCTTAACCATACAACACGCTTAAGGGAGTCGCATGTTGTAAATAAATTAAAGGTTTAATATTTATATAGAAAGCTATATAAATGGGACTATAATAAATATTAAGGGATTATTTATTATATAAAGGATTTAAACGAAACGTTTATTATAGTGATACTAATTTTCTATAAGATCTGCTTTCCTTCTGGTTCACGTTCACATTCCATAGGCTGCTCAACCTCATAGACAACGAAGTAGTTATCAACTATATTTGTATTATACATGAAACCTCTATAAAAATACAATAATAATATGTAATCGACAACATAAGTTTTTCTTATGGCAATTTATACTTCCTGATTTACACAATTTCGCATCCTTCTTTTGCTATTCATATAAAATCAGTTCTCCTTTTTGCAATCGCTGATACACCATCCCTACTAGCTTGGATGGTACTACGACCCTCCCGGAAACAGCCATGCTTATGATACCATTTTCGGAAGGATTTCTCATACCAGTTTTATTGGCTATCGTTGCAAACAAATCGCTTACATTACTTTGATTTCTTCGATATCTTTGCAGATTTCGCCATCTAATGTAAAGCGTACTAGGCACGGAGCATTTTCTTGAAGACGCTTTGTATCTTCTTCTCCAAATGTTTCATCAAAGAAATGGATTGCCGTACTTAATGCAATTGGATGAGTCACTGCTAAGATCGTATTGCCTTCTTCATTATTTGCAAGCATGGCAAGTCCATCAATCATACGTTCTTCTACTTCTTCTAATGTTTCTTTTGGTTCTACCTCTTGTTCGATTTCTGCAAACTCTGTTACCGCGAACATTGGAATTTCTTTTTCCACTCCATATTCACGAATCATTTCTACTGCGCTACGAAATGGACTAGAGTAGATTACATCAATCTTCTTATCTTCAAAAAACTTCATAAGCTCTTGTGCTTTTTCTTTGTCTTTTGTAGGTGTCATAAAATATACTGTTGTCATTTTTCTCTCCTATAACGAGTGATTTTTCGTTACTTATTGTATCCAACCTCTAGTGAAAAATCAAGAAATGGCGATTTCCTATGCAATAAAAAAAGAGTACCTTTCACCTTTATAATGCAGGCACAATCTCTATACTGGTTCTCACTCTAGCCGAACTAGAGATAAGACAACTTACCGCCCGCAAACATGCAGGACTAGAATTGCTGCACTTATAAAGGAAAGCTACTCTCTTAACGATTTCTGATTTATGTAGGGTACTTCTCGTATTTCTTAACTCGTGTAGTGGCTCTCTGTTTCACTTCCTCTCTCATCTTTCTTACAATATTAATGTATGAAACTCTAACATATTTGTGACTAATTCTTTAAACTTTTTATTTTTTATGAATACAGCAAAAAGAACTCATTTGATTCCCTTTGCTGTATCCGTGTTAAAACTTGCGTTCAAATATGCTGTGATCGTCCCTTAATTCCTCTAAAGAATGGATTCCTAGCACTTGCAAGATGTCCTTCACGGTCTCACTATGGAAAGGCATCTTGATGGCAGATTCTCTTGCCACTCGGTCTACATATACCTTGCCTTGTTCTGCAGATACGATTGCCTTTGGTCCGCCAACACATCCGCCTTTGCATCCCATACCTTCGATAAAGCTTGCCTTTACTTCTCCTGCTAATAAATCGTTTAATAGGTTCTTACAATCCACTACCCCGTCTGCCTGTACGGAACTAAATAGTTTCCGCTTTTCTGGAAACATCTGATCGATGGCATCCCAAACTGCCTCGCTTACGCCACCAGCCCTTGCATATAATCTTCCACCCGTGGAGGCATATTCTACAGTAGGTACGCCTTTTAGAGTACTTGGATCAATATCAAATGCTTCAAAGATTAGCTTTAGCTCCTGGAAGGTTAGGACATAGTCGGTAGAGTCGCTGATATCTGGCTCTTTTGCTTCTGCTTTCTTTGCGATACATGGGCCGACAAAGACCGTCTTTACATCGCTATTGATTGCCTTGATGATTCGCCCCATGGCTACCATAGGAGAAACCGATGGACTCACTTCTTTTACTAACTCATGATACTGCTTTCTTAGCATGGATACCCATACTGGACAGCAACAAGACGTAATCATAAAGTCTCCATTTTCCTTTACGAGTTCGTTATATTCTAGTGCTTCCTTCATACTAAGCACATCTGCTCCCATGGCAACTTCAAACATATCGTCAAATCCAAGTTTGATAAATGCCTCTCGTAACTGTTCTAATGTTACATCAGGGCCAAACTGTCCAGCAATGGCTGGAGCTACCATGGCTACCACATGTTCATGCTGTCTTAACAATTCCATGACAGGCATTCCTTCACTCACATCCTGATACTTTCCGCTATCACAGATGGAAACGCAACGACCACAGGACATGCATAAATCGGCATTTATCTTCTTATCGCCACTCTCTCCTACACGCTCGATGGCATCGAATGGACATGCCATCATGCACTTGATTTTTCCACCCTCTTGATGGCAGTCTTCCTCACATGCATTGATCTTGCGTACTAACCGTTCCCGTACTTCATTTTGTGTGATGGAATTAATTAATGCAAAGACAAATTCATGGCCATCCTTATCTAAAATCTCCTCTGCTCCGCAAAGCGCACAAAGCACCTTCTTTGCCTCTTCCTTATTCTCAAACTTGGATAGTAATCGTTCAAATTCATCTTCGAAATGTCCGTCATAATAAGCCTTAATTAGTGCTTTATATAAATCATGATAGTTCCGATTCATCATATCTCTCCTTATAATGTTCCTCTATTCCATCATGATTTGTAAACACGCCTGTTTTTATACAATAGAATGTTTTATTTTCTTTGGTGGAAGCTGTGCTAATATAATTCCGCCAAAGACAAAGCCACACCCGATCAACTCACTCCTACTTAACACCTGTCCAAGCAGGAGTGCTCCTGCAATTGCGGCATTCACGCTTTCTAAGCTTAAGATCAAGGAACACACAGTGGGATTCATTCCCTTTTGTCCAACTACCTGTAACGTATACCCTACTCCGCAGGACAGTACCCCCGAATAGAGAATCGGCTGCCAAGCAGCTAGGATTTGGTTTGCCTCTGGCTGCTCTGAAAGGAACATTCCAATACAGCCTAGAATACCACAGACAAAGAATTGCATCGCACTCAGTTCCACTCCATCCACACGATCAGCAAAATGATCAATGACTAAAATATGTACAGAAAATAGAATTGCTCCGCTAAATAAAAGCACATCCCCTATCCTTATTCCGTCGCTTTCCTTCATGCATAGTAAATACATTCCGATTAGCGCCAGACATACGCTAAACCATAACCTGCTTCCTTGCTTCTTATGAAAAAACAGCGATATTACGGGAACAATAATAATATATAGCGCAGTAATAAAGCCTGATTTTCCTGCACTCGTAGTCATGACTCCATATTGTTGTAACATCGTTGCTGCGAATAAGATCACTCCACATAAAAGGCCTGCGACGATTCCCTCTCTCTTATCTGCTGCATTGGTTCGATGCTTTTTTCTTGTGTGTACAATCAATGGAAGCAATACGGCGCCCCCTAATAAAAATCGAACTCCTGTAAAGGTATAGGGGCCTACATTATCCATACTTACCGTCTGTGCTACAAAGGAAATGCCCCAGATAATCGAGGTCAGAAACAATAGCATCCCATTTCGAATCTTTTTTCCTTCCATCTCTTTTCCTCCTATTGTTTTTCCTCTCTAAGATACTGAATTTCCCCCTTTCTCGTCAAGCCCTTTACTTTTCCCCTCATTTGATGATAATATGGGGATACGCTATAAACTATATATGGAGGATGCTATGAATAATCAAGCTAATTTTATGGAAACATTACGTTCGGTTGCACAAATCGCAAAAGTTTCAGGCGGAACAATCCAACGTGAAGATATAAAGACATATTTCAAAGATATGAACCTTACTGAGGAACAAGAAGAACTGGTATATCAATACCTATTAAATCCTCCAGAAGAAGAGGAGATCCCAGAGGAAGAACCTCAACAAGAAGAAACAGACGAAGCTACTGAAGAAACGACGGAAGAAACAGTGAGCGACAAGCTTTCTGACTCTGTCTTCTTCCAAATGTATATGGAAGACCTTGCAGAACTTCCAGTATTATCGGAAGAAGAAGAAACTGCATTATATGAAAAGCTATTAGCAGGAGATTTATCGGTTGCAGCTGCCATTTCTGACCAATGGCTGAAAAAAGTAATCGAGCAAGCAAAACAATATATCTCCCGTAATGTAAATATGGAAGACGTAATCCAAGAAGGTAACATCGGCTTGCTTTGTGGAATCAATAGCTTAGCAGGTGCTTCTATCTCTGCTTCCGAAGTTCCAGATGCACTTCGTGCATCTATCAAAGAATCCATGGAAGCTTATATCGATGAATCCATGATCGAAGAAGATCTTGAACATACAGTGGTTGCAAAATCCAACCTTGTATATGAAGCAAGAAAAGCTCTTGCGGAAGAACTTGGACACGTTCCAACAACTGCAGAACTTTGCAACTATACCAATATGTCTGCAGAAGAAATCGAAGACATTCTTTCTCTTGCGGAAGAAAAGAAAGAAACTGCAAAAAACTAAATTTGCAACAAAAAAGGGTTCTACAATAAATGTTGGGGTGTGACTCAATTTGCAACAAAAAAGATGGACAAGGCTCCCAACTGCCTTGTCCATCCTTTTTTACTTGCTATAAAATTGTAAATAGTTGTCCATATTGGCCATTATATATTCTCCATTATGACGGCCTTGGAACAGATGATTCTCTACCTCGACATGTTTCTTCCTCAATATCTCATATAGTTTCTTACATGCCACATAGAATTTCCCTTCATCCTCTTTTCCATCATCTAAATACACCTTGCATCCCGTAAGGTCGCTCTTCTCTGCAAGAAGGATGGGATCGTATTTTTCCCACATCGCACGATTTTTAAAATATTCCTCGTCTTCCTGCTCATACGATAAATCCACTGCTGGCATATGGCCGCCAATCTTAGAAAAGAGCTCCGGATGTCGAAATCCATTATGTAACGCAGCATAGCCCCCTGCGGAAATGCCACCGATAAATCGATGTTCTCGGTCCGTCCTTGTTCCAACCCATTTCTCTACATATGGGATTAACTCCAAGATCAAATATTTCTCATATAGTCCTTTATAAATCATGCCATGCTTTCCTTGTATCCTCTGATATGTCTTACAAGAATCGATTCCCCTGCTATTATTGAGGTTTGGACATACGATAATCATCGGTTTTATTTTCTGTTCCTTTTGTAACCGCTCCATCGTGTGTTCCATTCCCAGTTGCTCTAACAGCTGTTCATTCCCAGTTCTGCCATGTAAAAAATAGAGCACTGGCAATTCTTTCACAGGAACGTTCTCTGGAATGTAAATCGAAGTCCTCATTTCCTTTCTCAAATAACTGCTATAAAAACTAAAATACCGAATCCCCATCTTATACTCCTCCCTATTCGTAAATATGACGCACGATAAACTCCACCAGCAATTCCATATATTCTTCCTTTTTGTCTCCCTCCTTGAGTTTGATAATATCATTGGCGATTTCATTGGTAGCCACATATAACATCCTTGCCCGTATTTCATAAGAAACGGCTCCTGTGTTTCTTCCCTGCCGTTTATAGTAATCAACAAACAGTCCAATCAGTTTTGCCTCGCCCTGCTCGATGACTGACGCTAACTCGATTCCTTCCTTGATACAACCCGCAGGATCGAAGAAATTGGTATATCCACTTGCACGATTGATCTGTTTTTTTAGAAACGTCCGTATGATTTCTCTCGCCTCTTCCGGTTCCTTTCCTTCGATTTGCTCTATCATATGTTCCACCACCATGATGGTTCCATTGATATATCCATGTACCAACTCACAATAGACTTCTCCCTTGTTCGAAAAGTAGTTATAAAAATTCCCTACTGAACATCCTGCTCTTTTTACGATTTCCTTCGTGTTCGTATTGAAATACCCCTTCTCCCTGAACAATTCATCTGCT
>CALZJY010000033.1 GCA_945787925.1 uncultured Anaerosporobacter sp.
AACAACTTAGTGGATATTAAGAAACAGTTAAAGATTCAAACAATCGGTCATGACAAAGTAAATCAACTTCGTCATGTAAGATATTACAAAGACATTCATGGAATGGTTGAACATATGAGAAAACAGGCGGATATCCTTCGTCCTAAATTCGAAGCAGTATTAAATATTTTGGAGGAAGAGCTAGGAGAGCTTGAAATTGGTACTTGGACACGTCCAAGAGGCGGATACTTTATTTCCTTCGATACAATGGAAGGATGTGCAAAAGCAGTTGTAGCAAAAGCGAAGAAAGCTGGCGTTACAATGACACCTGCTGGGGCGACGTTCCCATATGGAAAAGATCCAAAAGATACAAATATCCGTATCGCACCATCTTATCCACCATTAGAAGATTTGATTGCAGCAACAAAATTATTTGTTCTCTGTGTAAAATTAGTTAGTGTGGAAAAATTACTAGAAACAATGTAAGAAATACTTGTTATAAAAGCGTAAGAGCTTGTTAATACTATAGATAATCAGGCTTTTACGCTTTCTTTTATTGAAATAGAAAAATGTAGAAAAACTGATAATTATAGATAAATAACTAAACTTATCAATTATTTTTGACTTTTTACTGAAATTATGTCTAGCAAATTAAATGTAAAAGTGTTATAATATAGAAAGAGAACTAGTGATATGGGAAAATTAACCCGAGACTTCTGAAAAGTGTATTAGAATTCCTTTTGGTTTTAATGGGTTTTTCAGACGTTTCGGTTTTCCCATGACTAATTATAAATATAAAAGGAGAGTAAAACTTATGTACAAAAGTTTTTCGATGGAATTAGCCGGAAGAACACTTACGGTAGATATCGGTCGTGTTGCGGCACAAGCAAACGGCGCAGCATTTATGCATTATGGAGATACAGTGGTTTTATCTACAGCTACTGCATCTGAAAAACCAAGAGAAGGAATCGACTTCTTCCCACTTAGCGTGGAATACGAAGAAAAATTATATTCTGTTGGTAAAATCCCTGGAGGCTTCAACAAACGTGAAGGTAAAGCAAGTGAAAACGCAATCTTAACTTCTCGTGTTATTGACCGTCCAATGAGACCATTATTCCCTAAGGATTATCGTAACGATGTTACGTTAAACAACTTAGTAATGAGTGTGGATCCAGATTGTAGTCCTGAACTTACAGCAATGCTTGGTTCTGCAATTGCAACAGCAATTTCTGACATCCCATTCGATGGTCCATGTGCAACAACTCAAGTTGGTTTAGTAGATGGAGAGTTCGTATTCAATCCAAATGCAGCTCAAAAAGCGGTTTCTGATCTTCAGTTAACAGTAGCTTCTACAAGAGATAAAGTAATCATGATTGAAGCTGGTGCAAACGAAGTTCCAGAAGACAAAATGATTGAAGCAATCTATGCAGCACATGAAGTAAACCAAGAAGTAATCGCATTCATCGATAAAATCGTTGCTGAAGTAGGAAAAGAAAAACATGAATACATTAGCTGTGAAATTCCTGAGGAATTAATGGCAGATATCATGGAAGTGGTTCCTCCAGCAGCTATGGAAGAAGCGGTATTTACTGATGTAAAACAAGTTCGCGAAGAGAATATTCGTGAAATCAAAGATAAATTAGAAGCTCGTTATGAAGAAACAAATCCTGACTGGGTTGAATTAATCGACGAAGCAGTTTACAAATATCAAAAGAAAACAGTACGTAAAATGATTTTAAAAGATCACAAACGTCCTGACGGAAGAGAAATCACTGAAATCCGTAAATTAGCAGCAGAAGTAGATTTACTTCCAAGAGTACATGGTTCTGGTATGTTTACTAGAGGACAGACTCAAATCCTTACAGTAGCAACGCTTGCTCCACTTAGCGAAGCTCAAAGAATCGATGGTCTTGACGAAGCTGAAACAAGCAAACGTTATATGCACCACTACAACTTCCCAAGTTACTCTGTTGGTGAAACAAAACCATCTAGAGGACCAGGACGTCGTGAAATCGGTCACGGTGCTTTAGCGGAAAAAGCGTTAGTTCCTGTACTTCCTACAGAAGCAGAATTCCCATATGCGATTCGTACAGTTTCTGAAACAATGGAATCCAATGGTTCTACTTCTCAAGCAAGTGTTTGTGCATCCACATTAGCATTAATGGCAGCCGGTGTTCCAATTAAGAAACCAGTTGCAGGTATCTCTTGTGGTCTTGTAACAGGTGATACGGATGATGATTATTTAGTATTAACAGATATCCAAGGTCTTGAAGATTTCTTCGGCGACATGGACTTCAAAGTGGCTGGTACAAAAGATGGTATCACTGCAATCCAAATGGATATCAAAATCCATGGTTTAACTAGACCAATCATCGAAGAAGCAATTAAGAGAACAAAAGAAGCTCGTATGTATATCTTAGACGAAGTTATGTGTCCAGTAATTGCTCAACCAAGAGAACAAGTTGGCAAATATGCACCAAAGATCGTTCAAATTCAAATCGATCCTCAAAAGATTGGCGATGTTGTAGGTCAAAGAGGTAAAACAATCAACGCAATCATTGATAAGACAGGTGTTAAGATTGATATTTCTGATGAAGGTGCAGTATCTGTTTGTGGTACAGACCAAGAAATGATTGACGAAGCAGTTCGTTTAATCAAAACAATCGTTACAGAATATGAAGAAGGCCAAGTATTCGAAGGTACAGTAATCAGTATTAAAGAATTTGGTGCATTCGTTGAATTTGCTCCTGGCAAAGAAGGAATGGTTCATATTTCTAAAATCAGTAAAGAACGTATCAATCATGTAGAAGATGTCTTAACATTAGGAGATCATGTAAAAGTTGTATGCCTAGGTAAAGATAAAATGGGTAGATTTACTTTCAGCATGAAAGACGTAGAACAATAGAGTTTATCACCTTAGGGTCTTGACGTATGTCTTAGACCCTAAGGTTTTCTTATATGTTTGGATGAGTATATTGATTAGAAAGGTTTGCGGTATGATAAAGAAAAGACAATTATCCAATGGGCTTACAGTTGTACTAGAAGAAATGAATCATTTGCGTTCTGTTTCCATCGGTGTCTGGGTGAAGGTTGGTTCTGCGAATGAAAACGAAGAGAACAATGGGATTGCCCATGTGATTGAACATATGATGTTTAAGGGGACAAAAAAACGTACGGCGAATGAGTTGGCAGACGCTTGTACGATGATTGGCGGCAATATGAACGCCTATACAAGCAAAGAGTGCACGTCTTATTATGTGACCACGCTAGACACGCATACGGAAAATGCGGTTGAGATTCTTAGTGATATGTTATTGAATTCCTTATTTGATGAAGAGGAATTAGAAAAAGAGAAGAGTGTCATTATCGATGAAATCGATATGTATGAGGATTCTCCAGATGATTTGGTGCACGAATTGTTGCAAAAAGAAGTGTGGAAAGACCATCCACTAGGATATATCATTTCTGGTACGAAAGAAAATGTAACTGCAATGACAAGGGATGACCTGATTGCGTTCTTAAACAGCTATTATGTTGCGGACAATATGGTGATTAGTGTTGCGGGAAATATAAAGGAAGAGGAAATTATGCCGGTGTTAGAATGCTATTTTGGCGGACTAAGAGAAAGCGGTGCTCGTGAGGACGTTCCTGTTCCAGAATATCATAGTACATTTGTTGTTCGTGACAAAGATATTGAACAAGTGCATATGAACCTTGCCTTTGATGGTGTTGGAAATTTATCGGAAGAGAAATATGCCATGAGCATTGCAAATGCTATCTTTGGAGGAAATGAAAGCTCCATCCTATTCCAACAGATTCGTGAAGAACTCGGACTTGCGTACTCGATTTATTCCTATCCAAGCCCATATGATCTTGGTGGGTTATTCCAAATCGATGCAACATTAAACACGAACAATGTAAAGAAAGTGCTAAAGCTGATCATTCAGGCGATGGAAGAGTTTAAACAAAACGGTGTAACAGAGCGGATGATTATGCGTGCAAAAGAGCAAATCATTTGCGAATTATTACTTGCAAGTGAGTCTAGCAGGGACCGTATGAGTAATAACGGAAAATCCGTGCTAAGCCTTGGTGAGGTGGAACCAGTAAGCGTAACGGTAGATAAGATTAAGGCGGTTACTGCGGAAGATATCCATGCATTTGCAATGAAATACTTCACGACGGATCAGTTTAGTATTTGTTTTATTGGAAATACAGGTAGTATCGAGTTAGAGGAAATAAAAGAATATTGGGAATCATTAGTAACAAAGTAGAGGAATGATACTAGAAAGTGAACCGACTATTGCAATAGGCGGTTCCTTTTTTTATAATAGAACTATCCTATAGCAATTAAGAAAGGCGAGAAATAACATGAGTAATACATATCATATTAACACACAATGTCTTCAAGAGGGATATAGCCCTAAGAATGGTGAGCCAAGAGTGGTGCCAATCGTACAGTCTACTACATATAAATACGACTCAAGCGTTGAAGTCGGTAAATTATTTGATCTAGAAGAAGAGGGATTCTTTTACACAAGACTAGCAAATCCTACAATGGATGCAGTGGAACAAAAGATTGCAGTATTAGAAGGAGGTGTAGGTGCCTTACTTACAAGTTCGGGAATGTCTGCAATCATGGTTGCAGTTTTGAATATTTGTAATGCAGGAGATCATATTGTATCCTCCGCAGCAATTTATGGTGGAACAATGAATTTATTTACAGTTACACTAAAGAGATTCGGAATTGATGTAACACTTGTACAACCAGATTGCTCCGAAGAAGAGTTGCGTGCGGCAATCAAGTCAAATACAAAGGTTGTCTATGCAGAATCTATCGCAAATCCATCCCTTTGTATCGTAGATCTTTGCATGTATGCAAAAGTAGCTCATGAAGCAGGAATACCATTTATGGTAGATAACACATTCGCAACTCCAGTAAATTGCAGACCGATTGAATTTGGTGCAGATATCGTTGTGCATTCTACTTCTAAATATATGGATGGGCATGCAGTTGCCCTTGGTGGTGTTATCGTAGATGGCGGGACATTTGATTGGAACAGTGAAAAATTCCCTGGATTATGCACTCCGGATGAATCTTATCATGGCATAATCTATACAGAAAGCTTTGGTAAACAAGCATATATTAGAAAAGCTAGGCTTCAATTAATGAGAGATATGGGGGTAACTCCATCAGCAAATAATGCATTCTTATTAAACTTAGGGTTAGAAACATTACCACTTCGTGTGGAAAGACATTGCGAAAACGCACAAAAAGTTGCAGAGTTCTTAGAAGCAAATGAACATGTAACTTGGGTAAACTACCCTGGGCTTGAAAGCTGTGCATTCCATGAGATGGCACAAAAATATATGCCAAATGGAACTTGTGGTGTGATCAGCTTTGGATTAGAAGGTGGAAGGGAAGCGGCTACGAAGTTTATGGATAGCTTAAAACTTGCTTCTATCGTAGTGCATGTGGCAGATGCTAGAACAAGCGTGCTACATCCGGCAAGTACGACCCATCGTCAGTTAACAGATGAACAATTAGTAGAATGCGGCGTTGGTCCGGACTTAATCCGTATGTCCATCGGTATCGAATATATCGGAGATATTTTAGCGGATATTCAACAAGCATTTGACGTGATTTATAAATAAAAGAAAAGAGAGTAGTGGCCGCTACTCTCTTTTTTTAGGTTCATTAGAGGAATCAGCCTCTTTTTTAGAGGAATCCTCTTTGTTTGGAATATTATTTTTACGAAAGTCTTTATCATAAATGATCGTACATGCGATCACGATTGCGGAAATAGACGGAATGAGGACTAGTAAGGTTACGATTAAACGATATAAGAATTCAACAATAGCGCTCATAGAAAAAACACCTCTTTTTCTTAATATATGAGATAGGAATAAAAACGGTTACGTGGGAATAATTCAGATATTTTCTTGCATACTACATTATATATAGCGAAAAACGTAAAAGTTGGAGGGAAAAATGGAAGTTTACGGTGTAAACAATGAGATTGAAGCCGAGGAAGAGCAAGTAGTAGATGCTGCAAATCCCCAAGAAAAGGTACAAAATGAAAAAGAAAAGAGAGAGTCAGAGAAACTAAAAGATCAAAAGATTAATGAATATGGTCAGACTACCTTAAACAATAACAATAAGAAGATTCATTTGATGACGATTATTGGAGAGGTAGAAGGACATGAATGTCTTCCTCAACATAGCAAGACAACAAAGTATGAGCATATTTTACCTCAACTAGCATCTATTGAAGACAGCAAGGAAGTCGAAGGTGTTTTAATCCTATTAAATACCGTTGGTGGAGATGTAGAAGCAGGGCTGGCCATTGCGGAAATGATTGCATCACTTAGCAAGCCAACGGTGTCTCTAGTACTTGGCGGAAGCCATTCCATTGGAGTACCATTAGCTGTTTCGTCAGACTATAGCTTTATCGTGCCAACTGCTACGATGATTATCCATCCTGTCCGTATGAATGGAACCGTAATCGGTGTAGCACAGACCTATGAGTATTTTCAACGAATTCAGAATCGCATCCTTTCATTTATTGTGGATCATTCGAACATTAGTTATGAAGAAGTGGAAGCATTGATGCTCAATACGACTCAGCTAGTAAAAGATGTAGGAACTATCTTAGTCGGAAAAGAGACGGTAGAGAAGGGAATCATCAATGAAGTTGGCGGAATCGATATGGCACTTAAGAAATTAAACAGCATGATTGAAGAGAGAAAAAAGGAGCTCCAGGATTCTGAGGAGATGCAACAGTAAACGGTTGCATCAAATATAAATACAAGGTATAATGAAATAGATTCAAGGAAACAGATGTTCTTTGAATCTATTTCTTGTGTTTAAAAAAGCTTTTGAGGAGGGTTAGTATGGCTCAAAGTACAAAGAACCAAAAGAAAACGAGCCAGAGCCGAAGCAGCAGTGCAAAGAGTAAAGGAACTAGAAGCAAGCCTTCAGCGAGAACCACTACAACCAGACAAGCAAGACAAACATCAAGACCTGTAAAACGAAGGAAAAAGAGAGATCCATTTGCAGATGAGATTGCATTAATTACAACAGCAGTGATATCGATTTTACTGATTCTTAGTAATTTACATTTAGGTGGAAAGCTAAGTGACTATATCAATGGGATCATGTTTGGGCTTATGGGATTCTTTGCGAGATTTTTTCCGTTTGTATTGTTTTTTGGCGTTGCATTTGCAATTTCTAATCATGGAAATTCGGTTGCAAAGCGTAAGTTATATAGCAGTATCGGTTTTGTATTTGTGTTTTTAGGCATATTACAATTAATCGCATATCCAGAACTACGGATTACGGAATTAGGAAGGGTATATGAAGCCTGTTCGTCCGAACGAATAGGTGGCGGATTGATTGGTAGCCTGTTAAGCGCACCATTAGTTACGTTAGTTGGTAACATTGGCGCATTTGTTGTATTGTTTGCGTTACTTGCTATTTTATTTATGTTTGTTACCGAAATCTTTCTTTTCTCTGCAATCGGGAAAAAGGGAGCTGAGTGTTTTCATGAGATGCGAGAACGCAGATATGAAGAGTACGAGGATTATGAAGATTATGAGGAACGTTCCTATGGACGTGAGTCAGGGCGTTCTATGGAACAGCCAAAACGTAAGGCAAAGACATTTACGTTTGAGCGAGAGAACATACATGCAGAAGAGAAAGCGAAACAAGAGAAAGAGACAAGTAAGAAGAAGCCTGGAAGAAAGGGTATTTCTTTATTTGAGCTAAAGCCAAACAAAGAAGACGAAGATGACTTGTTTAAAGATCTTACAATTCAGAGAGCAAATCCAATGGAAGCTAGCAAGGAAGTTCCATTTGAGAAAGAGGAGTCTGCTTATGAAAGTGAGATGCGTTCTAAGTTTAATGTCGAAGAAGAGACGGAACGTGAGAAGGAAGAACGTATGATGGAAGAAATTGAGGATATCATCATAAACAATTCAAAGATTTCTTCGGAATCGGAGCATAAATGGACAGAAGAACATTCTTACGAACCAGTAGAGCCAGTACTTGATTTCTTTGAAGAACAAGAAGAGGATGGATTCTATTCTGAATTTGAGCCTGAGTTGCCAGAAAAGAGAGGAGATAAATCAGAATCGGTGATTCCAAGTCTTTATGTAGATGATTCTGCACATGTGATTGAGCATCATCAAGGATTTATCATGCCGACGAAGAATGAACAAGAAGCAAAAGAGCAGTTGATTCGTGTTGGAAAGCATGAGGGACACCGAGCTGGTGCCGCAGCAACGCATACACGTACACATGCAAAGACGGCTACGAGCGAGACTCCAGTAGAAGCACTTAAGATTGAAGTTGAGCCAGTGAAGAAAGAATACGTATATCCACCAATCAACTTGCTAAGCAAGCCAAAAGGTCCATCGGTAGGGACTTCCGACCGTGAATTAAAAGAGACTGCATTAAAGCTGCAAAGCACCTTAGACAGTTTTGGAGTAAAGGCTACCATTACCAATGTAAGTTGTGGACCTGCAGTAACTAGATATGAGTTACAGCCAGAGCAAGGGGTAAAGGTAAGCCGCATTACGAATCTAGCAGATGATATCAAGTTAAACCTTGCAGCTACGGATATTCGTATTGAGGCTCCAATTCCAGGTAAGGCAGCAGTTGGGATCGAGGTTCCAAACAAGGTAAACAGCATGGTAACCTTCCGTGAGTTGATTGAGAGCGCGGAATTCCAATCCTGTAATTCGGATATTGCATTTGCAGTTGGTAAAGATATTAGTGGACAAACTGTCGTTACGGATATCGGAAAGATGCCTCACTTGCTCATTGCTGGTGCAACAGGCTCTGGTAAATCGGTATGTATCAATACGTTGATTATGAGTGTCTTATATAAATCTTCGCCGGACGATATCAAGTTAATTATGATCGATCCAAAGGTAGTAGAATTAAATATCTATAATGGAATTCCGCATTTATTGATTCCAGTCGTTACAGATCCCAAAAAGGCAAGTGGTGCATTGAACTGGGCAGTAATTGAGATGGATAAGCGATATGATAAGTTTGCAGAACTTGGTGTTCGAAGTTTAAAGGCATATAATAAAAAGGTAGAATCCATAGAAGATAATCAAGATGAGCGTTATCAAAAGATGCCTCAAATCATGATTATCGTAGATGAGTTAGCCGATCTTATGATGGTAGCTTCCAATGATGTAGAAGCAGCAATCTGTCGTTTGGCACAAAAGGCCAGAGCGGCAGGAATCCATTTGGTAATTGCGACACAAAGACCAAGTGTTAATGTTATTACAGGCTTGATTAAAGCCAATGTACCTTCCCGTATTGCATTTGCAGTAGCATCTGCGATTGACTCTAGAACGATTATCGATAGTTCTGGTGCAGAGAAACTGCTTGGAAAAGGGGATATGTTATTCTTCCCATATGGTTATCCAAAACCTGTACGTATTCAAGGGGCATTTATTTCAGACAAGGAAGTTGCTGAAGTGGTTGATTTCTTGAAGGAGCAAAATGATATCGAACCTGTATCTGCAGAATTAGAAAGCAAGATTACAGCGGTAACTGGTACAGAGGGACAAAAAGGGAAAGAAAGTGCATATGACGAACTTTTCGTAGAATGTGGTAAGTTTATTATTGAGAAAGATAAAGCAAGCATTGGTATGTTACAACGTATGTTTAAGATTGGATATAACAGAGCGGCTCGAATCGTAGACCAGTTATATGAGGCTGGGGTAGTCGGACCAGACGTTGGAACAAAACCACGAAGTGTCTTGATGTCAATGGAAGAGTTTGAGTTATATGTGGATGAATGTGTGTAGGACACATGCTAGTTAGAATGGGAACAGGGTAGTGGTTTGTAACGACTACCCTGTTTTTTGATGAATAGAGAGGGAACAAGATGAAAAGACTTTCAGGAATTTTAGTTGTAAATCATTTTTTAAATACGGTAAAGTATCAAGAACTCTATGAGAAATTCTTAGATGCAGCCAAGGAGTATTCCATCGATCTTGTAATGAAGACCAATGCGGACCTATTGATGGATATGGAAGCACTTAAAGAAAATGCGGGCAAGGTAGATTTCGTGCTGTTCTGGGATAAGGACATCCGACTTGCGCAGCTTATGGAATCCTTTGGCTATCGTCTGTTTAACAATTCAAAGGCAGTAGAAATTTGTGATGACAAGAGTTATACCTACTTAAAGCTATTAGAAGCGGGAATTTCGATGCCAAAGACCATCTTTAGTCCGAAGACGTTTGGGACGGTAAAGTATGCGAAGACAGATTTTGTAGCGCAATTAGAACAGCAATTAGATTATCCGATGGTAGTAAAAGAATGCTATGGTTCCTTTGGTATGCAGGTATATCTTGTGAAGAATCGTAAAGAACTGTTAGCAAAGTTAGAAGAGACTGCGCCGGAACCATTGATTTTTCAAGAATTTATTGAAGAGAGTGCAGGAAGAGATGTACGAATTCAAGTCATTGGCGATGAAGTAGTTGCAAGCATGTATCGCTATTCGGATTCTGAAGACTTCCGTGCAAATTTAAGTATTGGTGGAAAGATGAAAGCGTATACACCATCCCAAGAAGAAATGGACATTGCGGTTGCTTGCTGCAAAGCGATTGGGCTAGACTTTGCAGGAGTAGACTTGTTATTTGGAAAGGATGGCAAAGTACTTGTTTGCGAAGTGAATTCCAATGCCCATTTTAAGAATATCTACGATTGTACGAAGGTCAATGCGGCAAGCCTGATTTTAGAACACATCAAGAATCGTCTTGCAAAGGAGCAGTAGCATGAAGGGAATCATTGTGTATGAAAAAGGGGATGCTGAATATAACCGTTCCTTTATCGACTATCTGATCTCGGAAGGAGAAAAGGTAGGCGTAGAGTTAGAATTAAAATTATATGAGAAGTTTATCTTTGGAATTAAGGACAACCAATGTTTTGTAGAATACGAGGGACAACCACTAGAAAAGGCAGATGTCGTATTATA
>CALZJY010000034.1 GCA_945787925.1 uncultured Anaerosporobacter sp.
GGTACCATTTTGATTGCTTTATCTGGTACTGGACATACCGTTACACATTCTCCACAACCCATACAATCAAGAGGAGAAACGCTCATTGTATATTGGTATTCAGATGCTTTTGGTTTTGTATCTGCAACCTTCATGTTCTGTGGTGCATTTTGAACTTCCATATCACTTAACATGAATGGACGAATTGTTGCATGAGAACATACGAATGCACAGTTATTACATTGGATACATTTTGTTGGATCCCACTCTGGAACCATAACTGCTGTACCACGTTTTTCATATGCAGAAGCACCTGTCACGAATTGACCATCTGGATTTTCGGCAAATGCAGATACTGGCAGGCTGTCGCCATCCATTAAGCTGATTGGAGTAAGTAAGTCTTTTACTAACTTCACTGTTTCTGGACGACCTTCGATTTCTGCTGGTGCTGGGTCAGCTGCTGGATTTGCCCAAGAAGCTGGGACTTCCACTTTATGAACCGCATCTACACCTGCATCGATTGCTTTGTAGTTCATTTCTACGACTGCATCACCTTTTTTACCGTAGGATTTCTTTGCAGCGGCTTTCATGAAGCTTACCGCATCTTCAATTGGCATTACGTTTGCTAATTTGAAGAAAGCAGATTGTAAAATCGTATTCGTACGTTTACCCATACCGATTTCAATTGCTTTATCGATTGCATTGATCGTATATAATTGAATGTTGTTTTCTGCAATATATTTCTTTGCAGCAGCATTTAATTTTTCATCTAATTCTTCGTCAGACCATTGACAGTTGATCATGAAGATACCGCCTGGTTTTACGTCTTGTACCATCTTGTAGCCTTTTACAACATAAGATGGGTTATGACATGCAACAAAGTCAGCTTGGTTGATGTAATATGGACTCTTGATTGGTTTGTCACCAAATCTTAAGTGGGAGATTGTTACACCACCTGTTTTCTTAGAGTCATATTGGAAATATGCTTGGATGAATTTATCTGTATGGTCACCGATGATTTTTGTAGAGTTCTTATTGGCACCTACAGTTCCATCACCGCCAAGACCCCAGAATTTACATTCTACTGTACCAGGAGCAGATGTGATTGGAGCTGGTTTTACTTCTGGTAAGCTTAAGTTTGTAACATCATCCACGATACCGATTGTGAAACGTGGTTTTGGAGCATCTTTCTTTAACTCTTCATAAACAGCGAATACGCTTGAAGGTGGAGTATCTTTAGAACCTAAACCATAACGTCCGCCAGTTAAGACGATGTCATGTAAGCCTGCTTCACGAAGTGTTGCAGCTACATCAAGGTATAAAGGATCCCCTAAAGAACCTGGTTCTTTTGTTCTATCTAATACTGCGATTTTCTTAACCGTCTTAGGAAGAACTTTTGTTAAGCCATCCGCTACCCAAGGACGATATAAACGAACTTTTACAAGTCCTACTTTTTCTCCTGCTGCCGTTAAGTAATCGATTACTTCTTCTGCAACATCACAGATGGAGCCCATTGCTACGATGACACGTTCTGCATCTTCTGCACCATAGTAATTGAATAAATCATAGTTTGTGCCAAGCTTTTCATTTACTTTGTCCATATATTTTTTTACTACTGCTGGTAATGCATCATATGTACTGTTACATGCTTCTCTATGTTGGAAGAAAACGTCTCCATTTTCATGAGAACCACGCATGGATGGGTTTTCTGGGTTAAGTGCATGTTCACGGAATGCTTTTACTGCATCCATATTACACATTTCTTTTAGATCTGCGTAATCCCATTTCTCAATTTTTTGAATTTCATGGGAAGTACGGAAACCATCGAAGAAATTGATGAATGGTACTTTGCCTTCGATTGCAGCAAGATGTGCTACTGGGCTTAAGTCCATAACTTCTTGTGGATTTGTTTCTGCAAGCATTGCAAATCCAGTTTGACGACAGGCATATACGTCACTATGATCACCAAAGATATTTAAGGATTGTGTTGCTACTGTACGAGCAGATACGTCGAATACACATGGTAATTGTTCTGCTGCAATTTTGTACATGTTTGGAATCATAAGAAGTAAACCTTGAGAAGCAGTAAATGTCGTAGTGATCGCACCTGCTGCTAAAGAACCATGAACGGTACCTGCAGCACCTGCTTCTGATTGCATTTCTACTACTTTTACTTGATTACCAAAAATATTTTCTTGGCCTTGTGCAGACCATTGATCTACATAATCAGCCATTGGACTAGATGGTGTGATTGGATAGATTGCAGCTACGTCAGTAAACGCATACGCAACATGTGCTGCCGCTGTATTACCATCCATTGATTGTTTTGCTCTAGACATTTTGTAATATTCCTCCTTTTTCAAAGGTCATGGGCCCTATAATCTGTATTATTTTACCATGGGTTCTATAGATTGTAAATAAATTCTCTGTACTTTCATACATACAATCTACTATATCCAGAACATTTATCTCCGACGTGCTCGTACTTTTTTCCACGTTTTTACAAATACAATTGCTAATGAATATGGCTATTGCTATAATACAGGCATTACAACATATAAGAAAGGTCGTGTTCTATTATGAAAATTGAAAATCACTCCAAGACTATTATTCGTTGGATTTTCACATCGATTGTTGGAGTATTTGCACTATATAGTTTTATCGCAACTTGTTACATCAATCCTAGCGAACATGTCTACTATACCTATACTACCTTTACCAAATTTATTATGATTCCTCTTGTGCTTTGCCTATTCTTTCTACTGTTTTATCATTTCAAACAGCTCTTTCTTCCCATACTTCCGATAAAACGACTCTTACAAATCGCATTCTTTCTGGGAGCAATCTATATCCTCTGTACACAATTTCCTCCCAAAGCAGACCAAAATGCCTGTTTGGTGATTGCAGAACAAATGCACCATAACGACTATTCCGCCTTTGCTCCAGGACATTATATGCAAATCTATCCTCAACAATCGGGATTAGTGCTTCTTCTTTATGTATTAGGCTTCTTATTCGGAACACATAATGTTGTGCTTTTACAACTATTAAACGTGATGGCGTACTGTCTCTTTCTTCTTGCCATTTATAAATTGACACTCCGTCTCTTTGAAATTGAAGCAATCGCTTCTAAAACGGTTGTCATTACGATGCTTTTCGTTCCTTTGCTGATTTACAATTCCTTTGTATATGGAACGATGCTTGGACTAGCCTTATCCACATATGCTATGGCAAAGGCAATGGATTATATGCAGAGTCGTTCTGTAAAAGATGGACTCCTATGTATTCTTCTTTGCAGTAGCGCTGTTTTGGTAAAGAAAAACTTTATCATCGTTTTAATCGCCATTTTCATCATCGTAGCATTCCATTCATTATTTCAACACCATAAGCGTGGCTTCCTGTTCGAACTCTGCCTTCTCCTTTGCGGTTTCTTTTTTATAAAGGCACCAATTGCAACCATAGAACATATGGCACATACTTCTTTCGAAGAGCCACTTCCAAGTATGGCTTGGATTGCGATGGGACTTCAAGAAGGCAAACGGGCCAACGGTTGGTTTAATGAGTATTCTACGGATACCTATCAAGACCATGGCTGTGATGCGAGTATAACTAATGAAATTGCCAAAAAAGAGGTAGGACGTCGACTTCATCAATTTATTACAGGAGAGGTTTCCCCCGTTCTTTTCTTCTCCAAAAAATTAGCCTCAGAATGGAATGAACCTAGCTTTGAATGTTTCCATCTTTCAAACTATATGTCTACCTTAGATCAAGAGCGTTCTCCAGTCCTTTTTTCCATTTTCCGTGGAAACCTGCATGACTTTCTATTAGACTATCTGGATTTATTTCAAAGTCTAATTTACCTCGGAGCGCTTTTATGTGCTTGGTATGATCGGAAAAATATATCCTTATATGAAATGATTCCTATGCTCACCTTTCTAGGTGGTTTCTTCTTCCATACTATATGGGAAGCGAAAGGCCAGTATACCCTCTGCTATTTCGTACTTTTATTTCCTTATGCCGCAATGGGGTACTTCTACGCCTTTCAAACAATGGAACGTTTCCTTCGATATAAGGAGCCTTGGGATGTTCCACGAATTGCACGGCACTTTGCACCGTTTAGCCTCTTGTTCCTAACCTATGGGGCCTTTACACTCCTCCATAATTTTATTCCTTCCATACAAGAAACCATTGTAACTTCCAATGCGGAATATCAAACCTATCTACATACGCCAGCAAAGACTCCTACCTATATTAATGGAATCTATCGTCTACGCGCATACGAAAGCAAAGAATTCCTAACCTTTGACCAGCTACCCAATGAAACCAACCTGACTGCTAAACTACAAAAGGACGAGGACGATTCTCAGCTCATTTCTATTGAACAATCGCCTTCTACTACCAAACTTACGATTTCAAAATATAACCAATCAATGGACAGCCTTTCCTTACCGCCGGTAGGCATTCCCGCCACAAGACATCGATTAAATATTTATAACTTTTCACACACCATTCAATGGAGCATAATAAAAACCAATCGAAGCACCCTCATTATACGCAACTCCAACGGCTATGCCCTAACTAGAACCAACGAGGGAACTATTGTATTTCAACCATATAAATATAATAATTTAAGCCAACACTGGCGTATTTAATCACTGGTTTTTCTTTTCTTATTGCCACAAGCTTGCAGGATAGGTATAATTTATTTGCGCATTATGACACTTTTTTATAGAATGGAGATATTTTTATGGCAAAATTTTTAGAATGTATTTCTAAGCAAATCGTTATGTTCCTCTTTACCCTATTGATTGCTGCTCTATCAATTATCAGCTTAGTGAATACATGCTACCAGAATTCAAATGAATATACGTATTTCACATTTGAATCTTTCACGGGTTTTCTCTTGCCAATCATAATAGTCGTAGCTTTATTTTTTATCTTCCAACGAGACAAAGAAAAACTTACCACTTTTCTTTCTGTTCGTATAATGCTACTCGTGGCTTTTTGTCTCGGCATTTTATTCCTTATACTCGGACAAATGTCTCCTCGGGCCGACCAGCGCCTTTGCCTTGCTGCTGCAAAGGCAATGCATAAAGGAAACTTCGACATATTTCGACCTAGACAATACATGCAGATCTATCCGCAACAAGTTGGACTTGTATTTGTGTACTACCTGCTTGGATTTATCTTCTGGGGTGGACCACATGCAGGGGTAATACAGGTTCTTAACGTAATTGCATATACTCTATTTATTTATGGAACATATAAGCTTACCAAACAATTATTCAAAGAGGAAATGCTTGCACGTTTAAGCGTACTCCTCTGTGTTTTATTCCTTCCTTTATTATTTTATACTTGCTTTGTTTACGGAACGATGATCGGGCTTGCTGCTTCTACATTCTCGTTTTACTTTGCAATGAGGTATATGGAAACAAACGCAAACCGCTACGGTATCTTCTGCGCATTATTAGCAGGATTCTCTGTACAAATTAAGAAAAATTACCTAATTGTTGTAGTTGCATTGCTTTTAATGCTTATTTTATATAGTATTTGTAAGAAACATCTACGTACTTTGATTTATGTCTCCCTGATTGTGGTCTGCTATCTATTCTTCACGATCATGCCTCAATATGCTACAGAAAAAATTACTGGCATTTCTATTGGCAAGGGACTCCCTAGCATTGCTTGGGTTACGATGGGGCTTCAGGAAGGTCCTCGTGCTGAGGGATGGTATAACGACTACTCCATCCATGTATATCAGGACAACGACAATGATACGGAGCGAACTAGTACCACAGCGAAAAAGGAACTTGTTCGACGTCTTAATAAAATGTACACGCATCCTAAATACGCACTTGGTTTCTTTACCAAAAAGACGCTTTCTCAATGGAGCGAACCAACGTTTCAATGTTTCTTCGTAAGCAAGACTTACCGAAAGGATAGTTCCTTCGCCTCCTTATTTAGTCATCTATTTACTGGGCGTGTGAACGCTTTCTTGCTTGAATACTTAGACTTGCTACAAACAATGATTTATTTGGGTGTATTTTTATTTCTGCTTTATGATTGGAAGAAGATTCGTATATGGGACCTATTCCCTGCAATTATCTTTATCGGGGGATTCTTATTCCATCTCGTATGGGAAGCCAAAGGACAGTATGCACTTTGTTATTTTGTACTGCTCTTTCCTTATACAATCAAAGGGTATTCTTCCTTCTTTGAGGCTCTTCGCACTTTGAGAACAACTTATAAGGAGAGTACGCTAAAAGGACAAGTTCGTTTACTTTTCCCAGCATTATTCCTGATTCTTGCTTGTATCAGCTATAGCATTGTCTCCGTAGCTGTCCCATCCATTCATTCAGGGATTCAAAAATCAAATGCTCGTTACTCCAAGTATCTTGCTCTGAAAGACAATCCACCCGTTCTTATTGATGAACGATGCCGCTTTAAGTCGCCAACGGAAGCTCTTTATCTTGGATTTACAAAACAGAAAGGGAAACAGGCACCATTAGTTCCGGTTCTTCAGAAAACGAAAAATGATTCTCAAGAATTGCATTTAGAGGGACAAAAGAAACAGCCAAAAATCACTTGTATCAAATATAATGAAGTGGTTTCTCCTCGTTGTTTCCGTAAGCATAAAGATGAGAACTTAGAAAAGAGGTATAGCATTTATAGCACCTCGAAACGAGTAAAGCTCTACGTAAACAAGACCAAGGACGGATTGTATTATTTCACTACGACAAATGGCTATGCCGTAACGAGGAGCACGGATGGAACACTCATCCTGGAAGCCTACTCTGAAGACAATCTAAATCAAAAATGGATAAAAGAGACAGTAAAATAGCCATACAAAAAAACATCGTACCTAAAAACGCATAGGTACGATGTTTTTTTAATCCGTGCTAGTTGTTGCTAAATAATGCAGTGGATAAATAACGATCTCCTGAATCAGGAAGCAATGCTACGATTGTCTTTCCTTTATTCTCTGGTCTTGCTGCTAAGATAGTGGCGGCCTTTAGTGCTGCTCCAGAAGAAATACCAACTAAGATTCCTTCGCTTACTGCAAATGCTCTTCCTTCTGCAAATGCATCTTCGTTTTCAATCGTGATTACTTCATCATATACTTTTGTATTTAATACATCCGGTACGAATCCAGCACCGATTCCTTGAATCTTATGTGCTCCAGGCGTACCGGTTGTTAATACTGGGCTTCCTGCTGGCTCTACAGCAACTACTTTTACATTTGGATTTTGTTCTTTTAAGTATTCGCCAACACCAGTAATTGTTCCGCCTGTACCTACGCCTGCTACGAAGATATCCACTTTTCCATCTGTCTGATCCCAGATTTCTGGACCAGTCGTTCTTTTATGTACTGCTGGATTTGCTGGATTTACAAACTGTCCAAGAATCACCGCGTTTGGAATTTCTTTTACTAATTCTTCTGCTTTTGCGATTGCACCTTTCATTCCTTTTGCGCCTTCTGTTAAGACTAATTCTGCTCCATATGCTTTTAATAAGTTTCTACGTTCTACACTCATCGTATCTGGTAATGTTAAAATTGCTTTGTATCCTTTTGCTGCTGCTACTGCTGCAAGACCGATTCCTGTGTTACCACTTGTAGGTTCAATAATCGTTGCCCCTTGTTGAATCGTTCCCTTTTCTTCCGCATCTTCAATCATTGCCAAAGCAATACGGTCTTTGACGGAACCTGCTGGATTAAGATATTCAAGCTTTGCAAGTACTGTTGCCTCTGTAATGCCCGCTTTCTTTGCATAGCCATTTACCTTAAGTAATGGGGTACCCCCGATTAATTCTAATGCGCTTTCTTTGATCTTGCTCATAATCTCTACCTCCATTTTTCTATCCTTCTACAAAACTAAGTGCTATGTACTTCAACACGATTGTTGTATTCTAACTTTCATTATTCCTACTCTGTCACTAGGTTTAATAGGTTATGAACACATCTTACATTGTATTGATACTACTGTCAATACCTTCCCTAAATTTTATTGATAATTTTTCCATCTATTGATTGTATCCTTGATTCGAAACAATGCCTCCTAGCATCGGTCAATGAGGCCAAATACTAAGAGGCATTTTCCTCTAATCAATTAAATCATTTTGAAACCTAGATAAATGCTCATATGGCAAGATCAAACGACCACGATATAACCCGCAGCCATCATTAATCAGACTGTTATTCATCGCAGAGAACATATTGACATCTAATTTATATAGCTCTACCTGTTGTAACAGCATTCCCCTTTCATAAGCCTCATCAAAATAAATGCATTCGCCTTTTGGAATTTCATCCCTTCTTGCACGCTCCATCTTCTGACGTTTTTCATATCCGAGATGATTTGCTGGTCCGATTTCGGCATAATCATCCATTTCTTTCGTACGTAGCTGTACTTCGATATAACAATGAGCAATACTATCATAGAATGTGATATGAAGAGAACGATACCCATAAGGACTTGGATTCCAAATATAGTCTCGATAATATGGACGCACCGCCTGTTCTAGGAGTGGCGATACCTTGTCCTCCTCTATCCCGGAAGGCTCTGCACGAAATCCTCGCTGTTCTAGAAATGCTGGCAACTCGTTTGCAATCTTATATAAATACTTGATTTCCTCTGTTTCTCGATCCTCTTCCCTGTTCAGATTGCATTTCGGCATAGAAATTACAATCCGATATGCTATCAAATCTCGGAAACAATCCAATCGCTTCTTTAGTTCTGGAACTGATGGATACGTTCCATGCTCCTTATAATACTCATAAATATACTCTACTACGTAGCCATTAAACTTTTCTTCTGCCCGAATCAGCGACTTGATTCTCCCCTTAAATAGAAATGCAAGATGAGGATACTCATTTGCCATATATTTATAAAACTCTCGCATCCGTTGGGATTGGGATGTCAAGAAATCATTATGTTCTAACAGATTTGCAATCTGGATTAGGAAATTGCAATGAGCAAGATCCACCTCATTATGTGTCTGTATTGCAGATTTCCTTAAATCCTCTATGTACTTATGTAATATCTTAAGTACGGTGTCTCCAGAGTATAAATAATCGTTCAGTTTTATCATTCTGTTATCCCTTTCCTCTGTATTCTACTTAAAACTCAAATGAACGTTTTTCCGTATGTGCAGTCCTACACTCACACTTATAACAATAAATATGCTTAATATGTCCTTTTTCCTTTTGCCTTCCTTCATGTCTTGGCAATGGAATTACTGCCCTGCATTCATTACAATAAAACTGACTAATGTCTAGAATGCTTCTTCTTACTCCTCTTATTCTCATTTTTTCTCCTTCTATGCACTTTGTACGGTTGTTCTGCTATTGTTTCTGCAAAATTTTCCTTTTTAATACATTATATTTATACCTATCGTATAAAGCAAGGCAAAAAAATAAGCAGTATTCATATACAGAACACTGCTTATTTTTATTAAGTTGGTAGCTAACATTCAATATCCTGTATATAATCTACTTCGTTAAATTAATCTTACGTTCTGCAAAAATCTTTTTTGCCACGAATATACCATTTAATACCTTCGGGAATCCTGTATAAGGAATACACTGAATAAATGTTTCGATGATTTTTTCTGGGGCAATCCCAACATTCAAAGAACCATTTATATGTACCTCTAACTGTGGCTCACATCCACCTGCCGTTAATAAACTGGTTATGGTAATCATTTCTCGTTCTTGCAGGCTAAGCTCGCTTCTTGGATATATATCCCCAAAGGCAAACTCAATAATATATTTGCCTACATCTGGTGCGACATCTTCAAGTGATTTTATAACATTTTCACCACCCACTCCATCAATTTTTCTTAACTGCTCAATTCCTTTGTCAAAACGCGTCTGTTTCATTTGCCTTTACCTCCTACATATTTTATAATTTAGAACATACTACTTAAACCATAGTTTAAGTCAAGAACTTTTTTTGAGGTGAAATTATGACAATAGGAGAAATATCAGAAAAGACTAATCTTCCCGAAAGCACACTGCGTTACTATGAGAAAAAAGGGTTGATAAGAGTATCACGTGACCAAAATGGCAGACGTGATTATGAAGAAAGTGATATTGAATGGATCAAATTTATCCGACGCCTAAAAGAAACTGGCATGCCCCTAAAGGATATCCAGCTATACTCTGACTTACGATATCTTGGTAAAAGCACAATGCCAGAACGTTTGAATATTCTTCAATCACATAGACAATATGTATTAGATCAGAAAATGAAATGGGAAGAACACATCACGCAAGAGTATATGGTAATGTACCTTTATGGGTAGCAACCAATGCACTTACATTTGGACAGATTTCAAAAATGTATCAATATTCAACTTCTGATATCCGCACTAAGGTCAGTCTTAATTTCGCCAATATGTCAGAGGTTCAGTTACATCAGCTCATTCGTATTCTTGCAAGCTGTAGAAATGTATGTGCCCATAATGAACGGCTTTATTCCTTCCAGGTAAATGAAGCAATCCCTGATATGGTTTTACATAGTAAATTGCAGCTACCACAGAAAAAGGGGCAATATACTATCGGCAAGAAAGACCTGTTTGCAGTAGTAATAGCTCTACGTTATCTCATAGATAATCAAGAATTTAAGCTGTTTAAAACAGAGCTCAAGCGATTGATTAATTCTGTTCTCAAAAACTGCCCTCATATCAGTCAGGAATTGCTATTTTCGAAAATGGGATTCCCTGCGAACTGGGAGAAAATTGTGCGTTATAAAAAGTAGTTGATTTCTTGCCATTCACAATTTATAGTATATGTGGTTGTGCTGTGT
>CALZJY010000035.1 GCA_945787925.1 uncultured Anaerosporobacter sp.
ACAAGTACCGATTTGACTACCATTGATTTTTGCACAATGTGCGTTTACACGCTCTACTTTAGCACCAATGCCTTCTAATGCCTGTAATAATATGTTAATGTCACTTACATCTGGTAAGTTATCGATTGTCACTGTTTCGTCTGACATGATTGCAGCTGCTAGAATACCTAATGCTGCATTTTTCGCTCCCCCAATGGTTACTTCTCCAACTAATGGTTTTCCACCTTTTATAATATATTGCTCCATAGCACACCTCTATACAAATCTCTGTTAATGAGTATCTTTTTTCATTTCGTTATTTTGTACAATCGTAAAATTTACATTTGTACATACTGACTACATTTTACTTGATTATATCATATATTCTTCAATTAGTAAAAGAAAAAATTAAGAAAATAAAGGTGTATTTTATATCCACTTTGCCTTTACTTTAAGCAAAGTGGTTTTTTATCTCTTCTAATAGCTCCTCTACTCCCAAATTTTCAGAATCTATTACAATGTCTGCATATTTCTCATATAACGGGCAACGCTCTTCATATAGCGAATACAATGTCTGGCCATCTTTCAGTGCAACACCTCTTTGTTTTATATTACCGAGCCTGCTATCTAATGTATCATAACCCAGTTTTATGTATACGACCGTTCCGATGGAACGAAGATGGTCCATTGCCTCTTTCCCATAGACTACGCTTCCTCCAGTTGCAATCACGCTATCATGGGTATTGATGGATGCATTTACCTCATTTTCAATCTGAATGAATCCTTCGAGTCCTTCTTCTGCAATAATGTCCTTTAATAGACGGCTTTCTCTGTCCTGAATCAACAGGTCCGAGTCCAAGAATTGATATCCTAATACTTTTGCAAGCACTACTCCTACTGTGCTCTTCCCTGCTCCAGGCATTCCGATTAATACTACATTGTCTTTTGCTCCCATAGTCTGCTCCTTATTCCTTGGTATATTACTTCATGTTTTCTTTCTTACGGTTTTCAAAATATATGAAAGAATCGATCTTATCAAAAATATCCTTGAATGTTTCTCTAGGTGCCGCATCAATATACTTTTTCAAAATTTCCTGTTCTGCATCGTTTCGATATTTTCCATAAAAAATATCGAATAGATTATGCCCGCGGACATAGATCCGGAATAGCTCCATATTCTTCTTAATGTCCTCTTTCGAATTGATACGGATTCCTGTATTCTTAATGAGCCTTTTTACACTTCCTAGCCGATACAAATAGTCTTTGTATTTTGTAAAAAGAATATTATAAAACTCCTCGGTACTTTTAACCACACCTATCTTGGTCATAATTTCCGGGTCTAAAAAATAATTCTCAAAAGAATAGTATTTTAATATCAATACATTCTTTGGCGTTACTCTTGGAAGATTTTCATGGTCTTCCTTTTCTCGCTGACTGTAATAGCTGCATAACTGTCTTACAAGATGATTCGGATTCTTTCCATCGCTATCCCGAATCATCAAAAATTGATCTTTTAAATATAGCTTGTTAATGTATTTTAAGTTTGCATACGTCTTAATGTTCGTGCAACTGTTCGTCGGAATGATGGAAATACGCTGTAAGCGGCCTTCCTCATCGTAAATCTCCTTATAGTACTTCTCAAGGAGCAATGGTAATCGATTGCTGTCTTGCTTTCCTTCTACGATAAACACAAAACTCACATTCAATAAGTCATTTGCCGTATACCCTAAGTCATCTAAGATCTCATCAATGTCCGTATACGCATTCATCGCAGTATAGTACTCTTCGTCTAATACTACCTGTTTAATCTGCTTCGACGAAAAATTAAAAATCATATTTGGGGAATGTGTCGAGAAGATTACCTGGTTCTTTTTCGATAGTCGATATAAGATTTCGCTAGCAACCTTCTGTAATTGTGGATGCAGGTAAATTTCTGGATCTTCAATTAAAAGGATGCACGGTACTTTATTCGGTTCTTCTATGTACGCTTCTAGCAAGGATAATGCATAAATGGTCCGTAAGCCCTCGCTTAAGTAGTTGATGTTTCCTACCACGTTACGGTCCCGATTGATTACCTGCGTCTCTACCGAAAGCATTTTTTCTACATCCATCTGGTAGACATAACGGATATCCTGGTTCGGACTTCCATTAATATGAAAATACTTATTGATTCGCTCTGCGAATCCTTCTAGGTTTACTCGGCATAACTTGTATTCCATCAACTTGCTAAGTTCATATACGGTAAGCTCTTCTGCTTGCTTTTTCTCTATCGTGTCGATGCATCGAAAGCATCGGTTACACCGTCTTGCTGGGTCTAACATGCAGACCTGGTCTTGCAAGTCGTGAATGCTCTCTTTGTCATAAAACTTGATGATTTCCCGTTGTAAGTCTTCCACCAATCGTGTCTGGTCTAAATGGAACACCTTCGGGAACACTTTCTTGATATAGGAATTGTTCTTTTTCACGCCATCTGCATATCGAATCTTTCCGTCTACGGAAATCGTACATACAAATGACAGTACCCCATCTTGGTAGGATGGTAGCTTCGAATTAAACTCTTTTTTCCACAGTTCCTGATTTTTGTGCTTACTAATGATACCACGGTTATAATATACCATTAAGTCCGTCTCGTCAAACGCTACTTTCATAGAAATCAGAATCGGTCTCGTTCTATCGACATAATCTGATTCTTTCACTGGCAAATCGCCAGAAGCGACACGAATTGCGTCCAGCACCACGGTCTTTCCCGTGTTGTTCTTTCCGACTAGGATCAGTACGTTTTCCACATCTTCAATGGTCAGGCTGCGAATTGATTTGTAGTTCTCAATTTTAAGATAATTAATCTTCATACTACCACCCCTTTAGCAGAATTTATTTCTTCTTTTTATTTGGCTTCGTCTTACGAACAGAGTATCCAAACGTTCCTACTAATTCTCCAAGATCATAGTACTCACCATGGGAATATACCACTGGATTTGCTTTCTCTAAATGGAATTTTCCCTTTTCATCTAAATACTGTTCATCGATGTTTACTGCCACTACTTTGGCAAGGAACATATGATGAGATCCTAACGGAAGGATTTGTTCTACTTTACATTCGATGTTTACTGGACTTTCTCCAATTAACGGAGCGCCTACTTGGCTTGCTGGAAGTGGAGTAAGTTTCATTTCCTTGAACTTATCTACGTCTCTACCAGAACGAACTCCACAATAATCCGTTGCAAATGTAAGGTCCTTTGTTGTTAGATTTATTACAAATTCTCCAGAATTCTTAATCATGTCATATGAGTGTCTTTCAGGTCTTACTGAAATGTACACCATTGCCGGATTCGTACATACGGTTCCTGTCCAAGCTACTGTAACGATATTGGCTGGTTTCCCTTCCTCTTTACAGCTTACCATGACAACTGGTAATGGATAGACCATATTGCCCGCCTTCCAAGTTTGTTTTTTCATCTTTTTTCTCCTATATACATTAAAAATGACATTTCATATTATAGCATATGCTAGGACAAACTAGCAAATACGCAAAACTTATGTCCACAAAGATAAAAACGCATATCCTCTGCTTCGGATATGCGTTTCTATATAACAGAATCCTAGGATTCTTGAAGTGTTTTCATTAAGTCTGGAATTAATTGTTTCTTACGGGAAACAACGCCTTGAAGGTAAACACGGTCTTTCGCATCGTCATTTACGCCGAATGCACCTTTTACTACTTCAAATGCGCCTTCGCCTTTGTAAAGTAATTCTGTTGACTCTTCAATGATGTTTGTAAGCATGAAGAAGATCATTGGAATTGCTTTTTCTTGTTGTACTTGATCGATGTAAGGAAGTAATTTTTCCTTGATTTCTACAAGTTCGTCTTCTGTCATTGCAGTGATTTGACCAACGCCAAATACTAACTCACCAGCTGTGAATTGTTTGTAATCTTGATAGAAGATTTCTTCTGGAGTCTTATCAAGCACGTTGCTACCAGCTTTGAACATTTGGATTGCATAGCTTTCGATTTCGATACCAGCGATTCTCGCTAACTCTTCTGCTGTTGCCTTATCCACTGCTGTACAAGTTGGAGAACGGAATACTAACGTATCGGAAAGGATTGCAGAACATAATAGACCTGCAATGCTTGGCTCGATTTCTACGCCGTTTTCTCTGTATAATTGAGTAACAATTGTTGCAGTACATCCAACTGGTTGGTTTCTGAAGTATACCGGGTTGATTGTTTCAAGACTTCCGATCTTATGGTGATCGATGATTTCTAGTAAATCCGCATCTTCAAGACCTTCTACTGCTTGGCTCTTTTCGTTATGATCTACTAGGATTAACTTACGACGTTTTCCTTCTAATAAGTTACGTCTAGAAATCATACCGCAGAATTTACCTTCTTTATCAAGTACTGGGAAGTCACGGTATCTCTTCTTAGCCATTACTTCGCGGATATCTTCGATATAATCTTCACGTGTAAAGGACACTAATCCGTTCTTTCTCATAAAGTGTCCGATTGGCATACTTTGATTGATTAATCGTGCCACTGTGTACGTGTCATATGGCGTACGAATGATTGTACAATTATTTGCGTCTGCTAATTTAACGATCGTTTTAGATACTAAAGCCCCTTCACAAACGATAATACATTGTGCATTCATTTCGATTGCGCATAATTGAGATTCATAACGGTTACCAAGGATTACGATGTCCCCTTGTTCGATATAGTTTTCCATTAAATCAGGATTTGCTGCTGCAATTAATACTTTTCCTGATTGGATTGTTTCTTCGATGTTACCAACTACCATATCACCATCAAGTGTTTCCACAATGTTTCTGTATGGAGTCTTTGCTTGGCTGATGATTTCGTTATCAAAAACGTTCATATACGCTTTTGTAATGTCACCTAAGGAGATTAACCCTTTTAAGTGTTTGTCGTGAACGATTGGTACTGTTACGATGTTAGATTCGCCCATCATCTCCCATGCTTTTTTAAGAGACATATTGCTTTCTACACCTTGGTATTCACGAATTTCCATATCTTTTACTCGTAATTTAACATCAGATAGGTATTCTGGTGCTTCTACTTTGAAGTAATCTAATATAAATTGTGTTTCTGGGCTAACATGACCTGCACGTTTTGCCTTATAACCGCCACCGTTTATTTTGTTTTTTAATGCTGCATAAGCTACAGCAGAACAGATGGAATCGGTATCTGGATTTTTATGTCCAATGACATATACTGATCTATTTTGAGTTGACAACTACTAGTCCTCCAGTCTTTCGCAAAATTAGTCTCACTGTTACGTTTGACCACAGCTTTTTATTTTATGCATGGGACTCCTAATGGTTAGAAATCCGATGCGATAATTCGATTTATATTACTACCTTCATAATCAATCTTGCCGTCTCGTCTTGTTAACTCTTGCATGCTTCGTCGCTCTGCATTCGCTAATACTTTTCTGGCTAATTCGCGTACGCTGTTTTCTCGTTCGCAATCGATGATATTCATGGTAATTTGTTCACACGCAGTCGTTAGACATTGCTGTGCTTCTTCACTTACTATAAACTCTGCTTCTTCGAACATGGCATTTGCCTGTCCTAACAACATTTCCTTTGTGCGCTCTTCCATGACAAAGCTTGTCTCAAATAATGCACAAAAGCGACTGCCGCCTTGTAACACAAGGGCAGCTAGCTCAATTTCTTCTTGCAGGATGATGGCGATATGGCCGTTTAGAGCCTCTACCATCGTTAGCAACTGTGCCTTTGCCACTTGGGAAAGGACGGATGCTTGTTCAATCACAAGGAAACTATCTCTTAATCGGTCGTAGTTCTCACTAAGCTCGATTTCATTCAGACGGGATGCATGGATCTTTGCGATGCGGCTGAATCCGCAAAACTTAAACTCACACAATGCCTTTGCCATTCCTTTGGAAAATAACATGCGGCTCTCTTTGTCACCCCCAGCTACGAAGAAGGAAGCGATCGTTCCTTGCTCCTTTACCTTTGCGAAATATGAGAAGATTGCATCTTCCATATTGGCATATTGAAGGTAGTTTTGAAACTTCTCTTGCAATTGTTCGTTAGTATACATTCCAGTCACAGTTCTGTTTTGATTCTGCTTACTTGGAATATCCTGTAACGATTTGTGATTATACTCAAAATTCTGCTGTTTTTCAAGTATTTTTTCATTTTTGCAAAAACTATCCATGCTAGATTCCACGTTATTTTGAGCCTTTTCGCACATGGATTTTAATATTTTGGCTTTGTCGACAATCAGTCCTTTTCCAAACCATAAGATCAAGTCTTCACATTCTTTTTTGGACTTTTCATATGCTCCTATCTTGTGGTAGAGCTTTGCTAATTCATAGCACCATTTTTCTAAATAATCATACTTTTTTAATTTTTCTAGGGAGTCAATCAATACGTCAGTATCGGCTCCTTTCATTCGGTCAATACGATAACGAAGCAGATATCTGTCGATGTCGTTTGGCGCTTCGGCTACATATTCTTCATATAGCCATTCTGCCTTTTCCTCCTGCTTTTCCTTGATGGCAAGGCGGATCAGCTGCTTGATTACACGTTTGCTGCATGTCTTGGAGCGGATCTTTAAAAGAAGCTTCTCTGCTTCCCTATAGTGTTCCGTCTGCATATAGACTTCTGCATACAAGCTTAAATCCGTAAGGATCTTTACCTTGGACAAATCCATCGTCTCTAAAATCACAAGCGCCTTTTGGTACATCTTCTGTCCTACCAATTTGCGCACTTCCGAACTCTTTACAATATTATCATATCTCTCCATCAATTTTGTCCTCCACACTCTAGCAATCACCTAGTTCCTTCTCCCCCTGTACTGTCTGTAAATAATATTGCTCTAAATTCATCCCCTTGCAAAGCAACTCCTCTTTTCGCCCGCTGGCGATTTGCCTCCCCTGGTCCATGATTACGATCTTATCACAGATTCGCTCGATTTCCTGAAAATAATGGCCTGTATATAGCATACTTACTCCTGTGCGATTGAGTTCTAGAATGGCATCTAAAATAGCATTTCTAGAGAGCACGTCCAAGCCTACGGTTGGCTCATCCATTACAACAATGCTCGGATTATGTAATAAAGCCACTCCAATATTGATCCTTCGTTTCATGCCTCCCGAATAGGTACCTACCTTCCTTCTAAGATCCTCTTCAGAAAGGTGCATCAATGCTCCTACCCTTGTTATGGCATCTCTTAATTCCTTTCCACGCAACCCATATGAACGCCCGAAAAACTTAAGATTGTCTAATCCCGACAGGGATTCATACAAGGCGATGTCCTGTGGGACGTACCCTAATATGCTTCGCATCTTTTTTGGGTGTCTTACAATGCTTGTACCATCTAATAAGATGTCTCCTTCATCAGGGACAAGCAAGGTTGCGATCATGGCGATGGTCGTGGACTTTCCCGCACCATTGGTTCCTAGCAGGCCCACGATTTCTCCATCGCCAATCTGAAAGGATACATGGTCTACTGCTAGCTTTTTCTTATATCGTTTGGTTACGTTGTTCAATTCAAGCATGCCCATCTTCCTTTTCTTTTTATTTCTTATGATCGTATGCAGATCTATGTGCGAGTTCTTTGGGGTTTGCTCCTATTATAAACTAGAGTTGCCTAAAGTTCTATCTTTATATCCTTTCATTGACAACAAAATTCTTCCTTTTCACCGAGTATGTATCCTACGTCATTCTTTCTCGGGCGTTTTTTATCGTATACGGGATTCTTCGCAATTTCCTATGCAATAAAAAAATCGCCTACGAACTCGCAGACGACTATTTCTTATATTTAACTCCGTGCATCTTGCTTTGAATCTACTTCATAAGCGTTACCTCTACAGTTAACTCGGCTCAGGCGACCTTACGGCACACAAGAGTGTTTGCTTAGTGCTGCTTCATTCCTGACCTGACACGGTTCACAAATTCCTGTTGCGCAAGACCCAAACGTCAACATCACTTATAGAGGGCAGCCCTACAAATATAGACCCGAGGCAAAACATCACCCCTGCTGTAGCGGATTGCAGGTTCAGGGCACCGCTATCTCCCCGGCTGCACGGAAACTTTATAAACTTTTTGAATGTAATGTCTAGTATACTTGGTTTTTTGGTATCTGTCAAGACCATTTCCTTCGCGGAACAAAACCCATTGTTATTCTTCTGCCAAACCTTGCTTGTTTTGCAGCTTTAGAAGCCTTTTCTTTTCTCGTAACTCTTTGAAAAATTGTTGTAATAAATTAGAGCATTCCTCTTCCATTACCCCTTTTTCGACTTCTACCTGATGGTTAAAGCCTTTCATATCTAACAGGTTGATGACAGAACCTGCACATCCCGCCTTAGGATTCATGCATCCGATGACTACCTTGTCCACTCTCGCCTGCACGATGGCTCCTGCGCACATCTGGCAGGGCTCTAGCGTTACGTACATGGTACAGCCTTCTAGTCTCCAGTCATTCAATACCTTTGATGCTTTTTGTATGGCTAGAATCTCCGCATGGGCAAGAGTGGATTTCTTGTAGTTTCGCTTGTTGTATGCTCTTGCAATAATCTTTCCTTCATAGACGATCACGCAGCCGATGGGCACTTCATCGATCTTATACGCTTTCTTGGCCTGCTTGATTGCCTCTTTCATAAATTTCTCCATGCATGTTCTCCTCCATTATTTCTTGAATCCTGTAGTATAATATTTATAATACTAACAATACATAGCAGTTTCAACTACAACATTTTAGGAAAGAAGGTATCGCTATGGTTCCCATCTATGGCCTTCAAAAGACCACGCTGTTAGATTACAGCCCTCATCTTGCATCCACCATCTTCTTTGGACAATGCAACCTTCGTTGTCCATATTGCCAGAATTACGAGCTAATCACACCTGACTCCACACTTGGTACGATTTCTCCCGAAGAAATCTTCTCTCACTTACGAAAACGTAAACATCTGCTAGAAGGTGTCTGCATCTCTGGCGGGGAACCTACCCGTTATAAAGGATTGCCAGAATTCATAAGAAAAATCAAGGAACTCGGTTACCTTGTAAAATTAGATACGAATGGTACGAATCCTTCGATGCTAGCGGAATTAATGGACAAGCACCTGATTGATTACGTTGCGATGGACATAAAAAATAGCAGGGAACAGTACGGCAAGACCGTAGGGCTGCCCGGCATGCCTCTCTCTGCCATCGAAGACTCCGTCTCTCTTCTGACAAATAGCGACCTTTCTTACGAATTTCGGACGACCCTCGTAAAGGAATTCCATACGGAGGACGACCTGCTCGCAATTGGAGAATGGCTGCAAGGGGACTCTTCCTACTATCTACAAAACTTCCGGGATTCGGACACGGTACATGAGAAACAACTCCATTCCTTCACCCATGAAGAGCTGCTCAGATTCCTTCAAATTCTACTACCATATCTACCAAATACGAAAATTCGAGGGAATTTTTAATGGTTTTCCCTTCTTGCTTGCCGACAAAGTCGGCAAGTCGCAACGACACAAACAGCCGCTATATTCCAAAAGGAATATAGCGGCTGTTTGTCTATTATAAAATAATTTCCTGGCACCAATATCCAAACTCTCCCGAGTCATGGGCTGCCTGGGATAGTTTCTTAAATATCGTAAATCCAAACATATTCGCCATGAACTGCTCCCTACTGTGGTTCACTCCAGGAACCCCTAGTAAGTAATGGTATGCTCCCCCATCCTTCTCCATAAGGAATATAAGGTGGCGATACGTATAATATCCATGGAGCAAGAAGCTATTGTTTGCAAGGATCCAGTTTTCCATTGGAAAGATGCCAAGATCCTGTGGTGCAATCCTTACACATTCCTCTGCTTCTCCCTGCTCGAATGGCATGATCTTCGGATACTTGGCAAAGACTTTCTCCTCCATCACTCGTTTCACTTCTGCTGCGGCGAGCTGGCCTTCGATTCCGCCAATATGGAACTCGGAACGAATCTGTTCCTCGATCTTATGCTTCTCCTCTTCTGCCTGAGCTCCTCTCTTTGCTTCTTCTCGCTCCCTTTCAATCTCTTGGAGCCTTGCCTCTTTGATCTTCCATTCTTCCGAGATATGCTGCAAGTGGGCAACCTGTGCCTTCATCGTGGAAATCTCTTCTTGAATCTCGTCATACTCCTTGGCAGACTCACAGCTACGAAATGCCGTAAAACATTCGATTGCATTCCTTGGATTGATGCTTAGCGTATGGGGCGCTTCCTCTGATTCCTGATCCTGTGGGTGGTTTTGTTGTTCCGTACTTGTTTCCTGTACGGTCTCCTCTTTCTTAGATGTCTCTGCGGTTTCTTCGGCTTCCTTGCCCTCTGGCGGGAACAGGGTATTTAACAGCATCGTTCCAAATAACTCCTGCGCCTGCTGGTCTAATCGTTCCATCTTCTCCTGGCTTAATGGAAATGCCTTGCTTAATGGTTCTTGCTCTGGAACCTCCGCTACGTCCACAGCCATATCCTGTTCGGTTGCCGATTCCATCTGCTTTACTTCTACCTTGTCCTTACGTTGTTCCTTTTTCTCAATCGTTATATCTTCTTTTATATCAACTTTTTCTTCTATCTTCGTCTCGGTTTCGGTCTCCGTTTCTGTCTTCGTCTTTGATTCTGACTTCTTTTCTGGCTCAACATTTGCCTTTTTCATTGCTGCTACAAACGGATTCCTTCTTAGCAGTGGCGCAGGGGGCTCCTGCTCCTTTCGTTGCTGTTCCTGTTGTTGCTGTTCTTGTTCC
>CALZJY010000036.1 GCA_945787925.1 uncultured Anaerosporobacter sp.
CTTTGATTAAGGCATCCATTTCTTCTTCTTTCATGAATTTTGCGAAGCTGGATTTGATTGTTCCATCTGCTTGGATTGCTACGTATGCAAGACCTTTTGCACCGTAAGTCTTAGCAAAATCAACTAATGCATCGATTTTCTTTCTTGGCATAGCGCCTTGGCCTTCTGCGTTGATACCACGAACAGAACCACCGTTTTCTAATGCACCTTTGAATACTACGAATTCGCAGTCTTTTACTACGTCAGAAACATCTTTTAATTCCATACCGAAACGAAGATCTGGCTTATCGGAACCGAAACGGTCCATTGCTTCTTGCCAAGTCATTCTTTGGATTGGTAATTGAACGTCTACGTTTAAGATTTCTTTGAATACTTTTTGTAATAAACGTTCGTTTACATCAAGTACATCTTCCACATCTACGAAAGATAATTCCATATCGATTTGTGTAAACTCTGGTTGGCGGTCTGCACGTAAATCTTCATCACGGAAACATCTTGCGATTTGGAAGTAACGGTCATATCCAGAACACATTAATAACTGTTTGAATAACTGTGGAGATTGTGGAAGTGCATAGAAACTTCCTGGGTGTACACGGCTTGGTACGATGTAATCTCTAGCGCCTTCTGGAGTAGATTTGATTAGCATTGGAGTTTCGATTTCTAAGAATCCTTCTTCTGCTAAGAATTGACGTACTAATGTAGCAACTCTACTTCTCATGATTAAGTTTCTTTGAAGATCTGGTCTTCTAAGGTCAAGGTAACGATATTTTAAACGTAAATCGTCTTTTGTCTTAGAGTTTTCTTCGATTGGGAATGGTGGTGTATCGGATTCTGAAAGGATACGAAGGTCGTTTGCACGTACTTCGATATCACCTGTTTTTAAGTTTTCGTTTGTTGCACCAGAACGAGCAGTTACTGTACCAGTTACTGCAACTACGAATTCACTTCTTAGCTTACCAGCTTTTTCGAATACTTCTGCGGATACTTCGCTTTCTTCGAAGATTACTTGGATGATACCAGAACGATCTCTTAAATCTAAGAATACTAGTCCACCTTTGTTACGGTTCTTTTGAACCCATCCCATTAACGTAACTTCTTTACCGATTTCAGCAGATGTTACTTCTGTACATCTATGGCTTCTGTGTAAGCCCTTCATTGATTCTGCCATTACAGACTCTCCTTTAATTCCAAAATATTTATTATTTACCGAAATAATTTACAATTTCGTCAATAGACACTTCTACTTGTTCATGTGTTTCCATGTTTTTGATCATTGCTTTATTGGATGCAATCTCATCTGCGCCTAAGATTACTGTGTTTAATGCACCAATCTTGTTTGCATATTTCATTTGCGCTTTTACGCTTCGGTCAAGGTAATCTGTTTCTACAACGATTCCTTGGTGGCGAAGATCTGTAACAATCTTATACGCTTTTGCCTTTGCTTCTTTGCCTAAGATACCAACATATAATTGTGGTTTTGGTTCTGCTTCTAATTCTACGCCTTCTTGTTCTAAGAAGTAGATGATTCTTTCAAGACCCATACCAAACCCAACGCTTGGGATGTCTTGTTTTCCATCGATTTCTTTTACAAGTCCGTCATAACGGCCACCACCACATAATGTGAAGCCATCTTTATTTACGAATTCGAATACAGTCTTTGTATAGTAATCAAGACCACGAACGATTCCTGTGTCAACTTCGAATGGAATGTTAAGCTCAGTTAGTAATGCTTGTAATTCTTCGAAATGTTCTCTACATTCATCATCTAAGTATTCTACCGTTCTTGGAGCATCTTTTACGATTTCCTTACATGCTGGATTTTTACAGTCGATGACACGTAATGGGTTCTTTTCCATACGTTCAAGACATGTTCCACATAAGCATGCTTTGTGTTCGTTTAAATATGCTTGTAATGCTTCGTTATAAGCTTTACGGCAAGTTGGACATCCGATAGAGTTGATGTGTAATTTTGCATCGCTTAAGCCTAATTCTTTGATTAATGTAGTGATTAATGTGATTAATTCTACTTCTGCAAGAGGGCTCTTGCTTCCTACGAATTCTACGCCGAATTGGTGATGTTGACGAAGACGTCCGCTTTGTGGTTGTTCATAACGGAATGCCGGTGTCACATAGAATAATTTTGTAGGTTGTGCTTCTGCATATAGGCTGTTTTCAAGATAAGCACGGATCGCACCTGCAGTACCTTCTGGCTTTAATGTAATACTTCTGTTCCCTTTGTCTTCAAATGTATACATTTCTTTTTGAACAACGTCAGTCGTTTCTCCAACACCACGTTGGAATAATACTGTATGCTCAAATACAGGAGTGATAATTTCTTTTATGTTATAAGCCTTGCATAAGTTTCTAGCTTTTGCTTCGATAACAGTTCTTTTGTGCATGTTTGCACCAAACCAATCTTGGGTTCCTTTTGGTCTTTGTGTGATCATTTGGATTCCTCCTATTAAAGTAGTATAGTATAGTAAGACAGACGCCTAAGTTCTTGGTTGTCCATCAAAAAATTCTTTTACGATCATACGCTCCTTGCGTTCGATCATTTCATCCACGCGTGTCACGTATTCTTTTACATCTTTCACATTTTCTACACGTTCAATACGTCCTTCTTCTGGAAATACAAACTTCGAAGATGCGCCTGCACCAAGTGCGATGATTGTCTGCTTTTCTTCCATGATCAAGATGTTATAGATACATTCTTTTCCTGGTTTTGCATAGCCTACATTCTCAAGGTTGGCACTCATATTCTTTTGACGATATAGATAGTAAGGAACATATCCTTCTTCTCTTGCAAAGTCACTCGTAAGAGCAAGCATCTTGCCTGCATCTCCAAACGTTAAGTCTGCATAACGCTCTTTGTAGATGTTTAAGTAGGCAGCACGCTTGATTGCTAACGTGTGTACGGTAAGGTTATCTGGGTCCATCGCCTTGATTTCCTCTAACGTATGGGCAACAGAAGCCTCGTCTTCTCCTGGAAGTCCGATGATTAAGTCCATGTTGATATTGTCATGTCCAATCTCTCTTGCCATCTCATACACGTTTCGAATGTCTTCTACCGTATGCTTCCTTCCAATGACATCAAGCGTTTCTTGATTCATCGTCTGAGGGTTGATAGAAATTCTAGTTACCCCATACTGCTTCATCAAACGGAGTTTTTCGTATGTGATACTGTCTGGACGGCCTGCTTCTACTGTAAACTCATGGATGGATGCAAGATCATACGTTTCATTGATCTTAATTAATAAACGCTCTAATTGTGCTTCATTTAAAGAAGTTGGCGTACCTCCACCGATATAGATGGTTGTAAGCTTCTTCTCAAGACCGTCAAAACAGCCCTTCGCATAATCAATTTCTTTAAATAAGGCATCTAGATAACTGTCCACATAGTCTTCATATGCCTTTACGGAAAATGCAGTAAAGGAGCAATACAAGCATCTTGTTGGACAAAATGGAATTCCAATGTAAATACTATATCCATTTTTATAATCTATCTTGTGTAGAATGTCAAGTTCTCGGCTCGCGATGTCTACACTAAGGTCCGTCTTCTCTTTGGAGCAAAGATATCGTTCTCCAAAATACGACTCGATTTCTTCTAACGATCGTCCTTCTTCTAACTTGCTAAGTGCTTGTTTCGTTGGACGGATTCCTGTTAACGTTCCCCAAGGAAGAGTAGTTCCTGTGATTTTTGATAATCCTTGATATAATAGGATCTTTAACTGATTCTTGTATTCTGCTCGTTCTGCTAACGATGCCTTACAGTCAATCAGTAAGATAGGTATCTCATTTTGAACAAATGAAATACCTATCTCGTCCTCGTCCATACGGATATCAATTGTTAATGTTACTTCTTCCTCAAACGTATCCTCATTTTTCGTAGAAATCTTTTCTCCATGGAAAAATGCCATCGTGAGGGCACGAACCTCATATTCAAATTCTTCTCGTGTTCGCTTTATATGAATCATATTATTCCTCTATTCTATACCTCAGAGTTATATTTCTTCTCGTAGGCAATGGTTGTCGTGTCATTGTGACCCGGTAACACTTTGATTTCCTCATTTAATACAAATAGACGTTTTCTTACGCTGTCAAGGAGTGTCTGATAATCTCCTGTTGGGAAATCCGTTCTTCCAATCGTTCTTTGGAACAGCGTATCTCCACTAAATAAGATTCCTTGGTTTTCAAGTAAGTAACAACATCCACCTTTTGTATGTCCTGGTGTATGGATTACTTTCAATTCCATTCCTGCAAGCGCAAGCACTTCTCCATCCTTTACTAACACATCTGCCTCAGTACTAACTGATCTTCCTGTAAATGCCATGGATAAGTTTAATTCTGGTGTCTTTAGCAGCTCTTCTTCTGCTTCATGGGCATACAGTTTCGCTCCTGTCTTTTCACGAAGTTCGTTTGCTGCTGTCATATGATCAAAATGCCCATGGGTAAGAAGGATTGCCTTTAACGAGGCTCCTTCTTTTTCTAGCACTTTGATGATTTTGCCTGCATGTTCTGCAGGGTCAATTACGATTGCTTCTTTTGTATCTTCATTAGAAACCACGTAGCAATTCGTTGCTACGGCTCCTAAAACAAGCCGGTTGATATTTAACATAGTCTTACCTCCCGCACTATCAGCCGCTCGTACGTTGGATGTCAAGAACGCTTTCGATGTTTTGTAACTTGCCGATCAGAATCTTTAACTGGCTCACGCCATATACTTCAAATCCAACCGCAATCGTCGCTGTTCCTTGCTTATTCGTACGAACATTCATACTAGTAACGCTAATTTTATTTTCTGTAAATACTTTGGATACGTCTAAAAGCACACCATTACGATTGTTTGCAAAAATCTTAAGTTCTGCTACATATAGCTCTTCTTTTGCTTTTTCACGGTTTGATGGCATCTGCCACTCTGCTTCAATCAGACGGGCACGGTCTTCTTCCGGAAGATTCATCATATTGATACAATCGGTTCTATGGATGGAAACCCCACGTCCTCTTGTCACGTAACCAACGATTTCATCTCCTGGTACTGGAGAACAGCATTTACTAAAACGAACGGCAACATCATCAATTCCTCGAACGATGATTCCGCCTTTTTTCTTCTTCGAAGTAGGTTTGCCTTCTTTTTGTAATTCTCCGATTTCATTTAATACATGAACATCGGTCATTTCCTTCTTCTGTTTCTTCTTATATTCTTCCTGCAGCTTATTGATGATTTGGCCTTCTTTTAAACCACCATGGCCTAAAGAAGCATATACGCTGTCCCAGTCTTTAAAACCGTATTTTAGCATAACCACTTTCATAAACTCAGGTTTCATCAAATCGCTAAGGACGATGCTTCGCTGCTTGCAGTAGATTGTTAAAAGCTCTTTTCCTCGTACGATGTTATCTTCTTTTAATTGTGCTTTAAACCATTGATTGATCTTGTTTTTCGCTTGTGTCGATTTTACAATCTTTAACCAGTCGCGGCTTGGTCCTTTGGAGTTCTGGCTTGTTACGATTTCAATACGGTCACCATTTTGGATCTTGTAATCAATCGTTACGAGCTTACCATTTACTCTGGCACCAACCATCTTATTCCCTACCGCACTATGGATTGCATAGGCAAAATCGATTGGAGTAGAACCATTTGGAAGGGTCTTTACATCCCCAGATGGCGTGAAGGAATATACGCTTTCTGAGAATAAGTCAAGATCGCTCTTTAGCAAGCTTAAGAACTCACGGTTATCCGATAAGTCTCTTTGCCATTCCAGAATCTGACGAAGCCATGTAAGCTTAGCTTCTTCATTATCCTTGGAATTCTTACCATCTTGTGCTTCTTTGTACTTCCAATGGGCCGCGATACCGTATTCTGCCGTACGGTGCATGTCAAAGGTACGAATTTGGATTTCAAATGGCTGTCCTTTTGGCCCAATCAATGTCGTATGCAAAGATTGGTACATATTTGGTTTTGGCATCGCAATATAATCTTTGAAACGTCCTGGAATTGGCTTATACATCTCATGGATGACACCAAGTGCTGCATAACAATCCTTTACAGAATCCACAATGATTCGTACTGCGAACAAATCATAAATCTGGTCTAATGTCTTATTCTGATTTACCATCTTCTTATAGATACTGAAGAAATGTTTCACCCTGCCATAAATGTCTGCATCGATTCCCGCTTTTCCAATATGGAAACGGACATCATCTACGATTCCGCTGATGAATGCCTCACGTTCTTCTTTCCTGGATGCAATCTTATGAGTCAGCTCATGGTACACGTCTGGCTCTAAATATTTTAATGATAAATCGTCTAATTCGATCTTAATTTTGGAAATACCAAGACGTTGTGCGATTGGAGCATAGATGTCCATCGTCTCTCTTGCTTTTTCCTTTTGTTTTGCTGGCTTCATATATTGAAGCGTTCTCATATTATGAAGCCTGTCGGCCAATTTAATCAGGATAACTCGGATATCCTTTGCCATGGCAAGGAACATCTTACGAAGATTCTCTGCCTGAATCTCTATCTTATCCGCATCATAGTTTAACTGAGTTAACTTTGTAACCCCGTCTACTAATAATGCAATTTCTGCACTAAATTCCGTTGTAAGCTCTTCCGTTGTCAACACCGTATCTTCTACTACGTCATGTAACAGACCTGCTACGATTGTTTCCTTATCGAGCTCTAATTCCGCTAAAATAATACCAACACATAATGGATGGATAATATACGGTTCACCTGACTTACGCTTTTGATCTTTATGCGCATCTCTTGCGATTTTATATGCCTTTTCGATCATGCTTAAATCGGCAGATGGATGATATGCCCGGATAATCCTAATTAGTTCCTGATATAGAATTTCAGGATCAGTAAAATCCGCTGGTTGCAGAATTTCCCCAGTTTCGTCAAACTCATTGCTTACTTTTTGTTTACTTTTTACTTTACTTTTTTCCATACACTCACCACCGACTTTTGACTTTATCATTTAATTATAAAGACTTTCTTATAAAAGGTCAAATTATTTATGCGAATAATGTCACTTTTAGTACCTATAACACGCTTAACTATGTATGACATTTCCCATATGTCTCACAAATATGAGACAGCACTATACCACTATATTGTATTCAAAAAAAAGGGGATGTTACAAACATTCCCCTTTTTTTTGAATCTATACGTATTTGACTATTTTCCTTCGTATTGAAGTACTGCTTCTACATCGTAACCTTCAAGTTTCTTTCTTCCTTCAAGGCCTTTTAATTCCATTAAGAATGCAATACGAACTACTTCACCACCAAGTTGTTCGATTAAGTCAATGATTGCTTCGATTGTACCGCCTGTAGCGATTAAGTCATCGATGATTACAACTTTTTGGCCTGGTTTGATTGCATCTTTGTGAATTTCAATTGTAGCTTTGCCATATTCAAGTTCATATTCTTTTTCGATTGTTTCCCAAGGAAGTTTTCCTTTTTTACGAACAGGAACGAACCCTTTTTTAAGGTTGTACGCGATTGGCACACCGAAGATAAATCCTCTGGATTCTGGTCCTACTACGATATCGAAATCAAGATCTTTTACTAAATCTTGCATTTGGCTGATTGCAAGTTGAAGACCTTCTGGATCTTGTAAAATTGTTGTTATATCACGAAAGATAATTCCTGGCTCTGGAAAGTCAGGGATATTTCTTACATATGAATCTACTGTTTTCATTAAATTGGCTCCTTTAATATACCCTAATTTTATACGCAACTGCTATTATACAAAAAAAAACGACAAAGTGCAAAGGTTATCGATAATTCTGTATCATAATTTGAATCGTTTGAACCCCATTGTACTCATTGATATCTGGATAAAACACCATATCCAAGTATACTGGGCTTGCATATCCACCATATAGCGCACGTAGTCCGTCTTCTCCGTATTTATCGATGACTGTTTGTTCAAACGCATCAACGTTTTGGAAGATCATCGCTGTAAATCTTGCTGAAACCTGTTCATCATCCGCTACCGTCATCTTTAAAACATTTTTATTTTTACCGATAACAGAGGCTTTTATTACATGAACATTGCGCAATGCGAATAACGGTTTTGTATTTCCTTTTCCGTATGGCTCTAACATGCTTAGCTCGTGAATCAGCTGGTAGCTGATTTGAGGAAGTGGAAGCACCGCATCGATGGATACTTTCGGAAGCAGATCATCTTCGGTAAGTGTCGTGCATGCATTTAAGCGCTCTCTCAGCAGTTCGATATCCTCTTCTCGCAGGGATAACCCTGCTGCCATTGGATGGCCGCCAAACTTCGTCAAGATATCCTTACATTTTGTAAGTTCCTCAAACATATTATATGCTTCAATCGACCTTGCACTTCCTTTTACGCCTTCATGTGCTTTCGTTAATACGATGGCTGGCTTATGGTAGCGCTCCTTAATCCTTCCCGCAATAATTCCTGCAAGACTTTCATGGCAAGATGGCAGATATACGACTAATACTTTGTCCTCTAACAAGCCCTCTTGCTCGATTTTTAGAATTGCTTCTTCTACGCCTTCTAGTGTCATTTCCTTACGATCATCATTTAATTCTTTTAACTCTTTCGCCAATAATTCTGCGTGATTCTTTTCTTTCGATAAGAATAGCTCTAATGCAAGTTTTGCAGATTCCAAACGTCCCGATGCATTGATGCAAGGGCCGATTACGAATCCTAGATGGTAGACTGCAATCTTCTTTCCAGTAATTCCAGCCGCATCAATTAAGGCGCGAAGTCCTAAGTTCGTCGTCTTATTGATTTGTTGTAGGCCAAAATACACGATATCGCGATTTTCACCCACTAAGTCCATCACGTCACATACGGTTGCAATGGCTGCAAACTCTAACAGCTCCGTCAGCTCTTCTTTTGCAATGCCCATCTTCTTATAAAGATGTTCCACAAGCTTATAGGCAACCACACCGCCACAGATTCCTTCAAATGGATACTCACAGTCATGCTGCTTTGGATTCACGACGGCATCTGCATTTGGAAGCAAGAAGGTACGTTCCCCTTCCTCCTCCACGAACGGAATATCGTGGTGATCCGTAATGATTACCGTAAGCCCTTGCTCTTTTGCATGCTTTACTTGTTCAATGGCGGCAATCCCGTTATCACAAGTTAAAATCGTGTCTACTCCATCAGCAATCGCTGCATCGATGATGGAGATATTGATGCCATAGCCGTCTTTGATTCTCTCTGGAATTTCAAAATCCACATTGGCACCACATTTGCTAAGCCCTGTGTATAAGATGTACGTAGCCATAACGCCGTCGACATCATAATCACCTACGATACGGATTTTCGCGCCTTCTTGAATCTTCTGCATTAAAAGATTACAACTCTTCTCCATATCCTTCATCTTTTCTGGTCCATGCAGATGGTCCAGGCTTGGCTTTAAATATGCCTCTAACTCTTCGTTGCTTTTTATATCTCTATTTACAACGAGCTTCGCAAGTGTTTCGCTGATTCCAAATGTATCTGCGATTACTTTGAAGTTCGCCTTCTTATTTTTTATAAACCATTTTTCCATGTCATTTTCCTCTCACGTCATTTACAACAATACTTTACTATACTTGATTTTATTCCAAATGTAAAATCTCAGTTTGTTCCATACTCTCTTTGATATAATCTCCCAAGGAAAGTTCCAGCTCTACGTCCGCCGGAGAAATCACCTTATTTCTTAGCTTTTTAATCTCTTCATAACACATCATGGCAGCTACTTGGTCCTCATTATGGAACCACGCATATGCCATCTCGACCCTCCATACGGATGGATCGTATTTCATCGCCTTTACAAACTTCTCTAATTTCTTAGAATGCAGTCCTGCGATTTTCTCGGGATCATTCACCCCAATCAATTCTTGGAAGATTTGTTCTAACGTGATCACATTCTTATAGACATCTAGCATCTGCTCCTTATACGGAATCATCTCGGAAAGCACTTCGTTTGCCCGTTCAAACTCCCTTCTTGCATAATAGCAATTCATCTTCCAAATCCTGCATCCCACTCCAAATGTACTGTCTGGCCCTTCCTCTGTTATAAAATCGGATGGCTCATACTCCTTCCAAGTCTTTCCGTTACATAATTCCACTAGCACCTTAAGCTGCATCAGAAATGCCTGAATTCGTTCTGGATGCTTGGTAAACTGAACGATATTACACCCATCCGTCATGCCTTTTTCCGAATAAGGGATTCCATTCATAAGCGCTAATGCAAGCCCCATGATGGCTCCCATGGCGCACCAGCTATATACCGTATAGTTAGATGTACAATACGCAATCAGCAAGAATACGAACGTCAACAAGAGATTCACGAACACTCCACCGAAATTATACCAAAAATAAGGAGGCTTCTCCCCCTCTTTCACTACCGGCGGTCCTAGAAGCGCCTGTCCTGCAGTTCCTGGAATATGCATTCGAAATAGATTCCATCTTCCATTACGCTTACAGATTCCAAAACTTAAGAATCGATACGAAAAGAACTGATACCCGGTAAGCACTCCAAATATTACATGGCCTAACTCATGTAATGCAATATGTAATAGCATCGTCACAAATACTGATAAGTATACCAGAAGGAGCCTGATTAGAAACGGCAGCTCCTTTTGCCAGCCTTTGTCTAGCCTTCGTCCACCATTCACTAATAGATAGAAAA
>CALZJY010000037.1 GCA_945787925.1 uncultured Anaerosporobacter sp.
TGTTTGTAGAAAATGAATTTGCAGAATCACTCCTTCGCAACCAATCTTCGGATATGGTAGTAAAGGCGGTAAGTGGACATGGCGGAAGTCAGGTTTGTCTTGTGAAGCCTGATGATGAGGAGACTCTCCAAGAAGCGCTTCGTCTTATGCGCGGGGAGCGTGTCGTAATCCAACCTCTAATGAAAGGGCGAGGCCAGGATCTTCGTGTCTATGTAGTTGGAGGAAAGATTGTTGCAGCAGTACTTCGTACTGCAAAAAGTGGATTTAAATCAAACTTTTCCTTAGGGGGAGAGGTTCGGCTTTATGAACTTACAAAAGAGGAAACAGAGGTTGTAAATAATATTATCGGAATTTTATCCTTAGACTATGCAGGAATTGATTTTATCATAGGCGAGGATGGAAGGTTACTCTTTAACGAAATCGAGGATGTTGTAGGTGCAAGAATGCTATACCAATGTTCTGACATTGACATTGTGCCGATATACTTAGAGTATGTAAAGCAACATTGTAATAATATTACTGATAATAATAAGTAATAAACAATAAATAAGATATATTAATAAATAGTTTTGTTAGATACGCCAAAAATAATATAAAAGATTGTGTTATAGTCGAATTTTGACTATAATGAGAGAATGAAAATAAAAAATAGGGAGGCGTAAGTTTCATGAAAAGTGATATTCAAATTGCACAAGAGGCAAGCTTAAGTCATATTAGAGAGGTTGCCGCACAACTCGATATACATGAAGATGATTTAGAATTCTACGGTAAATATAAAGCTAAATTATCCGATGAGTTATACGAAAAAGTCAAAGATAATGAAGATGGTAAACTAATCTTAGTTACCGCAATCAACCCAACTCCAGCAGGAGAAGGAAAAACTACAACTAGCGTAGGGCTTGGCCAAGCATTCTCTTTATTAGGGAAAAAAGCAGTCATTGCGTTACGTGAGCCTTCCTTAGGACCTTGTTTCGGTATCAAAGGTGGAGCTGCAGGCGGTGGTTATGCACAAGTTGTTCCAATGGAAGATTTAAACCTTCACTTTACAGGTGATTTCCATGCGATTACATCTGCAAATAACTTATTAGCAGCAATGCTGGATAACCATTTACAACAAGGCAACCAATTAAATATCGATCCAAATCAAATCGTTTGGAAACGTTGTTTAGATATGAATGACCGTGTTCTTCGTAATGTCGTTGTTGGTTTAGGAAGAAAAGTAGATGGCGTAGTACGTGAAGATCACTTCCAAATTACTGTTGCATCTGAAATCATGGCAATTCTTTGCCTTGCAAATGATATGAAAGACTTAAAAGAACGTCTTGGAAATATCATCGTTGCTTATACGTATGATGGAACACCAGTTACTGCACGTGAATTAAAAGCAGTAGGTTCCATGGCAGCATTATTAAAAGATGCAATCAAACCAAACTTAATCCAAACATTAGAACATACACCAGCAATCGTTCATGGTGGACCATTTGCCAATATCGCACATGGATGTAACTCCGTAAGAGCAACCAAAATGGCACTTAAGATGGCTGATTATGTAGTAACAGAAGCAGGATTCGGTGCTGACCTTGGTGCTGAAAAATTCTTCGATATTAAATGCCGCATGGCTGGATTAAAGCCAGATGCAGTCGTATTAGTTGCAACTGTTCGTGCATTAAAATACAACGGTGGTGTTGCGAAAGCAGATCTTGCAGCAGAAAATCTAGAAGCCTTAAAACAAGGTATCGTAAACCTTGAAAAACACATTGAAAATGTGAAGAAATTCGGCGTACCTGTTGTAGTGACATTAAATAGATTCATGACAGATACCGATGCAGAACTTGAATTCGTAAAACAATTCTGTGAAGAAAGAGGATGTGATTTTGCGCTTTCTGAAGTTTGGGAACATGGTGGAGAAGGTGGAAAGGCGTTAGCTGAAAAAGTTCTTCACACACTTGAAACAAAAGAAAGCAATTTTGCTCCATTATATGACGAATCCCTTTCTATCAAAGAAAAAATTGAAACAATTGCGAAAGAAATCTACGGCGCAGATGGTGTAACATACGATGCTGCTGCATTAAAAGCAATTGATAAGATTGAAGAAATCGGATTTAAAAATGCACCAGTTTGTATGGCAAAGAATCAATATTCTTTCTCTGATGATGCAAAGAAACTTGGCCGCCCAACAAACTTTACAATCAATATTCGTGAAGTATATGTAAATGCAGGTGCTGGTTTCGTGGTAGCAATCACAGGTACTGTTATGACAATGCCAGGCTTACCAAAAGTTCCAGCAGCAGAAAATATCGATGTAAATGATGATGGAGTAATCACAGGATTATTCTAGGCTCATTCCATGGAATAACAAGAGGCAGAATCCTTTGGAAAAAAAGGGATTCTGTCTTTTTTTCTTTTCCTTTTTGTAAAAATATTTTACAATAGGGTATAGAAAGGATTATAATAAAAATATTCGAGTCTTTTCGAACAATGAACAACCAAGTTATGAGAAGCCGTAAGGCTAGGCTCATTAGTATAGAAGGAGAAATAATAAGTAGTATGAAGAAGATTGAGTTAGTGGTGCAAGCGCAGAATTTAGAAGCACTAAAAAACGCAATTGCAAGTGGAGCAAATGCAGTTTACATCGGTGGTGAAGTATATCAGTTAAGAGCGGAAGAAACAGACTTTACAATCGAAGAAATGAAAGAAGCAGTTCGTTACGCACATGAACATGATGCAAAGGTATATGTGACTGCAAATATCTTCGCGCACAACAATGATTTATCCGAAGTAAAAGAATACATGGAGCAATTAAAAGAAGTAAACCCAGATGCCATCTTAGTATCGGATCCTGGTGTATTTGCAATCGTAAAAGAAGTAATGCCGGAAATGAACGTTCACATCAGTACGCAGGAAAACAACACAAACTATATCACTTGTAGATTCTGGTGGAATCAAGGGGCTACTCGTGTAGTTTCTGCGAGAGACTTATCTTTAGAAGAATTAAAAGAAATCAAAACTAAGATTCCAGAAGAAATGCAAATGGAAATCTTCGTACATGGCGCAATGTGTATGTCTTACTCAGGACGTAGATTAATCAGTAACTATGTAGATGGTGGTTCTCCAATGAAAAACAATCAAGCATATTCTGCTGAAAAGTCCTACAACGTAGTAGAAAATACAAGACAAGGCGAATATATGCCAGTATATGAAAACGAACGTGGAACATTCATCTTCCACTCAGAAGAATTATGTATGATCGACCATATCCCAGATTTAGTTGACGCTGGAATGGATAGCTTGAAAATCGAATCCTTTATGTATAATCAAGAGCAGCTACAAACAATCATCGCAATCTACCGCAAAGCAGTAGACAAATATTTAGCAGCTCCAGAAGAATATGCAAAAGAAGTAGAAGGTTATAAACAAGCACTTGCTGATACTACAGCACGTAAGTTTACAACAGGATTCTACTTTGGACATCCATCTGAAAATAAATAAGAACCAAGCAGGAAAAAAGCCGAGTCCTCTATGAACGAGGATTCGGCTTTCTTCTGTCTAGCGTTTGAACGCTTCTTCGCAATATACGCATCGATACATTCGTTTGTCTTTATTTGTGAGCTTGAATACATGTGGAAGCTCTTGTTCGATAGAAGTGATGCATCTTGGGTTTTTACATTTGATGATGTTCGTTACTTCTAAAGGAAGTGTTGGATTTTTCTTAATTACGATTTTTCCATTTTCAATGATGTTGATTGTAAGTTGATCGTCTAATACAGCGAGCATATTGATGTCTACGGTTATAGGGCCATCGATCTTGATGATGTCTTTCTGGCCCATCTTGCTTGATTTTGCATTCATGATGATTGCAACTGGGCAAGTAGCGCGGTCAAGTTTTAGATAATGATAGATATCCATTGCTTTTCCTGCCTTGATATGGTCAATAACGATTCCATTTCCTAATCCACTGATATTTAGCATGGTTTTTCTACCTCCAATAATGTCATGATTAAGGCCATTCTTACATAAACTCCATATTCTGCTTGTTTGAAATATACGGCACGAGGATCGTTGTCTACTTCGGTACTGATCTCATTTACACGTGGGAGAGGATGTAATACTAGCATATCATCTTTGGCATATTCCATTTTTGCCATATCTAAAATAAACAAGTCTTTTAAACGTACATAGTCTTCTTCATTGAAGAAACGTTCTTTTTGCACTCTTGTCATATATAATAAGTCAAGTTCTGGCATAACGTCTTCTAGTACGCTTACTTCTTTATATTCTACATGATTCGCATCTAATACTTCCTCGCGTATGTATGCGGGGATTTTTAATTCTTCTGGGGAAATAAGTACAAATTTGATATTTTCATAACGCACAAGAGCGTTGATTAAAGAATGTACAGTACGACCAAATTTTAAGTCGCCACATAAGCCGACAGTTAAATTGTTCAGTCTGCCTTTCAGATTTTTTATTGTTAACAGATCGGTTAACGTTTGAGTTGGATGGTTATGACCACCGTCACCTGCGTTGATTACAGGGATACGAGAATACTTCGCTGCTACCATTGGAGCACCTTCTTTTGGATGACGCATTGCGCAAATATCAGCATAACTAGAAATTACGCGAATTGTATCTGCGACACTTTCCCCTTTTGCAGCACTGGAAGAATCAGCAGAAGAAAAACCAAGAATATTACCGCCAAGGTTTAACATGGCTGCTTCAAATGATAAGCGTGTACGAGTACTTGGTTCATAGAATAAAGTTGCAAGTTTCTTTCCATTGCATACGTTAGCATATTTTTTTGGATCCGCAATGATATCTTCTGCTAAGCAAAGAACATCGTCAAGTTCTTTTACAGAAAAATCTAAAGGGCTAATAATGTGTTTCATTGGTGCCTCCTTTAAGGGTTTCAATTATCAATTTTTTCAACTAGTTATTGTAATATAACTTGTTCATAAAAACAACCTCCTAAATGAAAAAATATTGCAATTCTAAGTGTTAGTATTTATAATATAAAAAATAAAAACATATATATAGGAGGACTCGCATGATAAAGTTATTTGGCAAAGGTGCCTATTTATTAAATGGTACAGAACTACTAGAGGATACAAATGATGTGCAACAACTCCTTGCTTCCAAAGTAGGACATGCCGTTTCTAAAGAAGAAGCAAAGAAGAATACGATTAGTTATGCAATTTTAGAAGAACATAATACTTCAGATTCAATGGATAAGTTAAAAATCAAATTTGATAAATTGACTTCTCATGATATTACATTTGTAGGTATTTTACAAACTGCAAGAGCTTCAGGTCTTGAAAAATTTCCAGTTCCATATGCACTTACAAACTGCCATAACAGTCTTTGTGCAGTAGGCGGAACAATCAATGAAGATGATCATATGTTTGGTCTTAGCTGTGCAAAAAAATACGGCGGAATTTATGTTCCACCTCATCAAGCAGTTATTCACCAATTTGCTCGTGAGATGCTTGCAGCAGGCGGTAAAATGATTCTTGGTTCTGACTCTCATACAAGATATGGTGCATTAGGTACTATGGCAATGGGAGAAGGTGGTCCTGAAATCGTAAAACAATTATTACGAAGAACATACGATATTAATATGCCAGATGTCGTAGGTGTATATTTGACTGGTAAACCACAAAAAGGCGTTGGTCCTCAGGATGTTGCCTTAGCGATTATCGGTGCAGTATTTGCTAATGGATATGTTAAGAATAAGGTTATGGAATTCATTGGTGATGGTGTACATAACTTAAGCGTCGATTACCGTATTGGTATCGATGTAATGACAACTGAAACAACATGTCTTTCTTCTATTTGGAAGACAGATGAAAAAGTAGAAGAATTCTACGAAATCCACGGAAGAAAAGCGGATTACAAAGAGTTGAATCCGGGTCAAGTTGCATACTATGATGGAATCGTATATGTAGATTTATCAGCAATCAAACCAATGATTGCAATGCCATTCCACCCAAGCAACGTATACACGATCGAAGACTTAAATGCAAACTTAATGGATATTTTAGACGATGTAGAAAAGAAAGCATTAGTATCTCTTGATAATAATAGTGTAAATTATACATTAAAAGATAAGGTGAGAAATGGTCGCCTTTACATTGAACAAGGGGTAATCGCTGGATGTGCTGGTGGTGGATTTGAAAATATCTGTGATGCAGCAGATATCTTAAAAGGCAAATACATCGGTAATGATGAATTCTCCTTAAGCGTATATCCTGCAAGTCAGCCGGTATTCATGGAACTTGTGAAAAATGGTTGTGTAGCTAGCTTGATGGAAACAGGTGCAACAATCCGTACAGCATTTTGTGGTCCATGTTTTGGTGCTGGTGACGTGCCTGCAAATAATGGTTTAAGTATCCGTCACTCAACTAGAAACTTCCCTAACCGTGAAGGTTCTAAGATTACAAATGGACAAATCGCTTCCGTTGCCTTAATGGATGCAAGATCTATTGCAGCAACAGCAGCGAATAAAGGCTACTTAACTCCAGCAACAGAAGTGGACGTAGACTTTACAAAACCAAAATACTTCTTCGATTCTAACATCTACAAAAACCGCGTATATGATGGAACAGAACAAGCAAATCCAGAACAAGAAATCAAATTTGGTCCAAACATCGTTGACTGGCCATCTATGGTAAGCTTAACAGATAATATGGTAGTAAAAGTAGTTTCTGAAATCCATGATCCAGTAACGACTACAGATGAGTTGATTCCATCTGGTGAAACTTCTTCTTACCGTTCTAATCCATTAGGACTTGCAGAATTTACATTATCTCGTAAAGATCCTGAATATGTAGGAAGAGCAAAGAAAATTCAAGCAGCAGAAAAAGCTAGAATCGCAGGAGAGGATATCTTTGCTGCAAATGAAGAAGTAAAAGCTGTATTTGATAAGATCAATACGAAATTTGCGGTAGACCCAACAGAGACTGAAATCGGTTCTGTCATCTACGCAGTAAAACCAGGTGATGGTTCTGCTAGAGAACAAGCAGCAAGCTGTCAAAAAGTGCTTGGTGGTCTTGCAAATATTGCACAAGAATATGCAACAAAACGTTATCGTTCCAACTTAATCAACTGGGGTATGCTACCATTCGTGTTTAAGGAAGAATTACCATTTGCTTTAGGAGACTATATCTTCATCAAAGATATCAAATCTGCCATTGCAAACAAGGAATCTGTAATCAAAGCGTATGTAGTAAAAGATGAATTGGTAGAATTCGACCTTTCCGTTGGGGAATTAACAGATGATGAACGTGAAATTATCCTTCAAGGTTGCTTAATCAACTACTATAAGAGCCAAAATAAATAAGGATAAAAATACAGTGTAGCGCGTGGATACGTTGCTACACTGTTTTTTACGTATTATTCTTTAATATCGATAGCGTCAACTGGACAGCTGTCGCGAGCTTCTTTCGCAGAATCTTCACAATCTGTAGGAACAGTATCTACGTGAGCGCAAGCTTTTTCGTTTTCGTTGAATTCATAAACCTCTGGACAGATGGATACACACATGCCACAAGAAATACAAGTGTCCTGATCAACTATTGCTTTCATAAGTAAAGCCTCCTTTCATAAGATGTCTCAAGTAGTATATGTAAAATGTTGATTTATATACAATTGCCTTGAATTAAGCAGTATGCTATAATAACAATGTTTTTATTAATGTATTTCGGGAGGAACATAAATGAATCAAAATACTAATGGCAATCAAGAGTTTCGCTGTAAATATTGTGATAATGTAATTCATCCAGAAAACATGTTTTGTCCATTTTGCGGAGCACCGATTACCTCTATGGACTATAAGAATCACCCAGGTATCTCTAAACAAAAAGAAGCATTAGAGGATGAGTTGCCTGTTATTAATACAGACGAGATATTTAGAGATTTAGAATTTTCGGCATATCATAATGTGAAAGTTGAACCAAAAGAGGACGAACTTCCGGTAATTGATATGGAAGGGATTTTCGAAGATGTACCGTTTGCAGATACGTCTTCCTATCGGCCGCTTGTAAGTCAATATTATAATATGGAAACCAATGAAGAAATTAATCATTTGGGGGATGGACAGGTAAGCTTTCAAAAGGAAGAGCCGGTAAAGAAAGAGTCGGTAAAGGAAGAGTTAGATAAGACACAAGAGGTAGTAATTCATCCGCCGGGTTTGGAAGAAAAGCCACAAAAAGTAGAGGAGTCAAAGGAAACACCAGTTAGACGAGAGCCGTCAACTGTTCCAGAGCAAGTTGAATCGGAAGTGGATGAAGATGAAGATGAAGAGTACGAAGAGCCACCAAAGAAAAAAGGAAAGAAAAAATGGCTGCTTGTATCAGGGGGATTGATTGTAGCTGCCCTAGTGTGGTTTTTTGGATTTTATAACAAGGTAGTTCGAGCGAACTTATTAGACTTGTGTACGGTGAAGTATACAGGAATCAATGGAAATGGAAATATCGAGTTAACGTTTAATGAACGCTGTGATTTATATGATGACTTTGCAATTGCAGAGAACAAAGAAGCATGTGATGAGTTAAAGAAAATTCAGTTCGTAGCATCACCAAATACAGGACTGAAAAATGGCGACAAGGTTACGATCCGTGCAGATTACAGTAAAGCCGATTTAGCAAAATTCCATGTGAAAGTAAAGTCCGCAACGAAGGAAGTCGTAGTAGATGGGTTAAAGGATGCAGCAGAATATGATTTGTTTTCTGGAATCACCGTTTCCTTTGAAGGATTTGACGGAGTAGGAAAGGCGACAATTGATTCTAGCCGATGTGATGGATTTGTAAAAGCAAATGTTACGTATTCCTTTGAAGGAGAAAGTGAAAACTTAAAGAATACAGATACGGTAGTAGTATTAGCTCAAGTAGAGGATTCTGTATTAGAAGAAAATCATTATACAGTGAAATCAAAAAGGAAGAATTTTTCCGTAGAAGGATTATTGAGTGTAAGAGATTATGATGTGTTTAAGAATGTATCGATACAGTATTCCGGGGCATCTCCAAGGCTTACGTTAGCTGTGGATACCTCATCTTGTGTTACGTTTGTAAAGGAACATGTAGAGTTTTTATTAAGCGAGACAGAAAATATTGCTAGTGGAGATTCTATTACGATTACAGCAAAATTCGATGAAAAAGAAGCGCAAGAAGCAGGGTATAAGATTAAGAATAAGGAAAAGAAATTCAAAGTAGGTAATGTTTCTAGCTATCTTTCCAAAGTGACGCCAAGTCAAAACCAAACATTAAAGAATGTCCTTAGTGAGTATCTTTCTAAGAATAAGCAGGCAAATGGAAATGGATATTTGTTCGATAAGGAGCTTGATGACTTAGTGGGAGACGGAGAAGGATATACAACAAAAGACATACAAGAGGAAGTGGCAGGCACTTATTTCTTGTATGATCCAGAAAAGAATGTCATCAATTCGTATTTGCTTGTAATGAAATATACAGTGACGGTACAGTCTCAACAAACAGATGAGACAAAACAGATCGTCCTTTATGCAGAAGCATCTGTGAATAATATTTATATAGGAAATGATCAGACAGTGCTTCGGTATGAATCGCCATCTGAAATTGTGACAGATACGGATTACGATTATTTTGTATCTCAAATCAATGAGTCACAGTATAAAGTAATAAAAGACGTATAGACCTCGGTCTATGCGTTTTTCTTTTTAGGAATTCTTACTTAGGGGATAACGATTTGGGTGAGTGGTGCATAAGATATTACAAGTTAAATTATGAGGAGAGCATATGGAAACAAATATATATCTTGATGCCGGCCATGGCGGATATGACAATGGAGCTACTTATAATGGAAGAAAGGAAAAAGATGATAATCTAAAGCTTACGCAGGCAGTTGGCAAGGCATTGCGGGACAAAGGAATTATGGCGAACTTTACAAGGGTAAATGATGTATATCAAAGTCCTGGAGAAAAGGCACAAATCGCAAATGAAGATATGGCAGATTTGTTCGTTTCCTTCCATAGGAGTTCAAGTCCTGTTCCAAATACGTATAATGGTGTAGAAGCTTATGTATATGAGACTGGCGGTGACAATGAGAAGCTAGCAAAAGAGATTACGAACAACTTAGAGGAAGCTGGATTTAAGAATCTTGGTGTTCATGTAAATAAAAATCTTACAGTATTAAAGAAAACGAAGATGCCGGCGATCTTATTAGACGTTGGATTTGTAAATACAGATTCAGATAATAAGATATTTGATGAAAACTTTGATAAGATCGTGAATGCAATTGTCAATGCAATCATTGCTTCGTTAGGTCGAAGAGAACAGCAAGTAGCAGAAGAAGGAGCAGATTATACAATTCAAGTAGGATTATTTAGAAATCCAGAAAATGCAGATAATTTAGTAGCGAGTTTACAGGCAGATGGTTATGATGCCATGATTGAGCCAATGGGCGGATATAGTGCAGTATTAGTGGGCAGATTTTCAAATCAAGAAGAAGCAGAAAAGACAGAAGAGAAATTACAGAATGCAGGATATGAGACGTTCCTTATTGAGAGATAATCATAAAACGCCCCATTTTTTCGGG
>CALZJY010000038.1 GCA_945787925.1 uncultured Anaerosporobacter sp.
TTTCTTCCTTTCCCCCGAGTGTGCATCCTACGCCCTTCTTTTTAGGGCGTTTTTTTATTGCATAGGAGATTCTTCGCAATTTCCTATGCAATAAAAAAAGGACCCGGACAATTCTGTCCGAGTCCCTTACTTATTAATCAATACGGCTTAGGAATACATTCATCCATTGTTGCTTCTGGCAATTCGGTCTTTCGTCCGAAGTAATGAACATCTCTTTGATTTCGAATCCTTCAATCTTTGCCAATAGCTTTCCAAACTTGGTTTCATCCATATCGAGCACATGGCGTCCATTACGTACCCCTTCGAAATATCCATACTTAAAGGATAGGTACAGTACTCCATCCTTCTTTAATGCCTTATGTATTCTCCTTAATACGTCAACTAGTTGTTCATATGGAAAATGTAGGACGGAAGATCCTGCCCAAACACCATAATATTCATCCACATCCGTTAATTCTTGAAACATCATTCTTCTAACTTTGATTCCAGTGTTCCTCGTGGCAATATCACTTAAGATTCTAGAACCCTCTACTGGTGTTACACGTAGTCCTCTTTTAGAAAAATAAATCGTATTTCTGCCTGAACCACATCCTAGGTCCATCATCGTTCCGTTCTCTGGCAGTAATTGTACAAATCGTTCTTGTATTTCTTCCAATCCTGATGCATAAGTGGCTTCGTTCCTAGTGTATTGTTGATTTTCAAAATATGATGTTAGTCTCTCGTTCATCTGAAAGCCTCCCTTATACTATTTCTTTCATAGCCTCTAACTTATATCAATAGTATAATACGTACAGGTCTAAACTTCTATACAATCACTATAACTTTCGGCTTGTAAATCGCACTTTTTTAGATACATAGCATACTCCTCCTTTTTCTTTCCTATGATGTGTCCATTATTTTCTCCTATTTTTATTTCTTTTACAAAAGAAATAGGGGCAATCTGTCTTATACAGACTGCTCCTACCCTTTTTCTACCTATTGAATTGTGCCTCCCCATTCCACGACGGTGAATCCTTTTCGTGTAAATGGTTTCAGCTTCTGCTCCTTGATTTCAATCGGCTCTTTCAGTGGTTTGAATACCATATAGACTCTGAGTACCGCATCGGGTTTCGGTGATACGGAAAGCTTTGCATAATCCGTATACGCACTGCCTTGGAAGGAAATCAAGTTATAGGCGTTTCCCTTCATATAAGGAAGCCAAAACTTGATAAAGTCATGGATTTCATTTTCACTAAGTCCCATATAGGCTAGCTTCTCTTGTAGAAATTCCTTCGTATCCTTTCCACTTACACAGAATCCTTCATTGATGTCATAAGACATCTCGCGAATTCCTTCCCAGAAGATATAGGGATATTCATTGCCATCCTCTCCAATCAAGGTTCCTCCTGGCTTTGCCGTCACGACCCAGCCTCCCTTATACTCAGGAGACGAGACCGTGATTGCACCACTGTACTCTAGTTTCACCTTTACCTTCATTTCCTTTTGAGGATAGAGATAGATGACTGGCTTATAATCCACATCCCGATCGATCGCATACGTACTCTCGGTTACCTCAAGGGCATCCAGCTCATACTGGTTTTCTTCTAACTCGTAAATATCCTTATACACGACTTCCACATAATCGCCTGGAGAATACGTATCTCCTAGCTTTGCATGGATGATATACTTTATGGAGTCTTGCCAAGGCGCTTCTGCCATAAAATATTCATAATTGATCGATGTGATCTTTACGATGATATAATCTTCCTCTTTGCTGTATGTTCCCGTCTGGCTGCTTTCTTTCTTGCAGTCTTTCTTTTTTGATGTAACATCGTCTCTTGTCATCGCCTCTTCATCCGGTACCTCGGTTGCCTGTATGGCCCTTGGCTTCTTCCCTACATCGGGAAGGTCTGTTGGAACTCCTGTAAATGGAGTCGAATAGCTGTCTGTCCGATTCTGATTCGTGTCATTTGTCTGTTTCCCACATCCAGATACGAGCAGTGCCAATGCAAGCAGCACTCCAACCTGCCTGATCCTTACGTTCATAAAATTCCTCCATTCCACTTGCGCTATTTGCAAGCGAAGCAATCCTACTTCCTAGTATTGCCTTAAATGGAGCAACTCATGCGGTGGGCCTAATATATTTTTTTTAATTCGATACGGCCGTATCTAGTATAGCCTTCATGAAGCATGGATGTCTTTAACTGGCCATCTTCTACTTGGAACTCATACTCATTATATTCTCCGGCTTCAAAACCAAAGTCTTCTCCATTGTCTTGGTAATGGACATAACGGGTATTTGCTCCATACGCCTCTAAGAATAGTACCTCGTCCTTCTTCTCACTGACATAATCCATTTCCTGATACATTGGAAGAATCACACCTTGTTTCACATAAAGTGGACATCCGTCAAGAGGCGCATCTGCAATATGGTAGCCTCCTCCCATGATTTGTTCCTTTGTCCAGTAATCGTACCAAACGCCCTCTGGAAGATATACTAATTTCTTTCTCTGGCCTTGCTCTAATACAGGCGCTACAAGAAGGTGATCCCCTACCATAAATTCATCATTTAGGTTTCTTACGTTTTCATCCTTTTCATACTCTAATACCAATGGACGGATCATTGGAATCCCTGTCAACGCTGTTTCCCTGCAAACATCGTAAAAATATGGGAGTAGTCGATAACGAAGCTTTACGAATTTGCGATAAATTCTAAGTGTCTCTTCATCAAATACCCATGGCTCTTGGCTTGCACGTCCTTTGGCACAATGGTTTCTGAATAATGGGGAGAAACATCCTACTTGTACCCATCTTGTCAGCAATTCTTTTGTCGTATCGCTACCGAATCCACCGATATCCGTACCGATGAATGGGAATCCGCTCATACCACAGTTACAAAGCTGTACGACTGCTAGGCGAAGATGCGTCCATAGGCTTTGATTGTCTCCCGTCCAGCCTACCGCATACTTCTGGGAACCACTATAGCAGGCTCTGGTAATGACGAATGGACGGCGTTTGTCTAATTCCTTTAATCCTTCATACGTTGCTTTCGCCATATTGTGTCCATACACATTATGCATTTCCGCATGGTCCGCACGTCTATCTTCATCGTAAAATACCACATCGTCTGGAAGTGGACCGTTGAAACTTGCTGGCTCGTTCATATCATTCCATACGCCGCGAACACCTTGGTCTAATAGGAACTGATGCTTCTTGCCCCACCAGTCTCTTACTTCTTTTCGTCCGAAGTCTGGAAATACCGACTCTCCTGGCCAAACCGTATTTACATACTCATTGCCTTCGGCATCCGTTGCAAAGTAGCCGTTTTCCCTTCCTTCATCATATACATAATATCCGTCTTCCTTCTTTACCCCTGGATCAATAATGGCAACTGGCTTGAATCCCATGGCAGTAAGATCCGCAAGTGCCTGTTTCGAATCCTTGTAGGTTTCCTTATTCCACGTAAATACACGGTATCCATCCATATAATCAATATCGAAATGAATACTGTCGCACGGAATGTCATGGCTTCTTAAGTTTTCCGCAATATAGCGAATCTCTTCTTCTGTCTCATATCCCCATCTAGATTGGTGGTATCCTAACGTCCAAAGCTGTGGAAGTGGCATCCTTCCTGTAAGAGACGTATACTCTGCAATGATTTCCTTCATGTTGTCACCAGCAAAGAAATAGAACTCTAGGTTTCCGCCTTCGCTTCCGAATACATAGTAATCTTCCGACTCTTTTCCCATATCAAAATACGTCTTATTATGGTTGTCAAAGAAGATTCCGTAACAAGCATTTTTCTTTAACGTAATGAAAAATGGAATGCTCTTATACAGTGCCTTAAAATGGTCTTCATGTGGATCTGGATTATCCGTATTCCACATCTCGTATTCGTAATATCGTTTGTTTAACACCCCAGTTTTATCACCAAGTCCATAAATACAGTCCCCGTCTTCTAGTTCGCGTACCTGTTGGATCTTATAATCTCTTCCATCTCCAATATCGAAGGTATGTCCTTCTTGTTCCATAAACGCACGAAGGGAATCTGGAATCACGCATAATGGCGTACGTTCCCCTCGGTATTGTTTGCTTAATAGACGGCCCCTTGCATCATAAAAGTCTACAAAGAATCCATCCCAAACTTGTATCATTACGGCATCTGTGCGGATAACAAGGGCCTCTCCCTCTCTTGCCACCTCCACATGGCATGCCTCTTTTTTCTCTTCTTCAATCGCGCAGGAGTTTACCCCTTCGCCTTGATATGCTGCAAATACTCGAATTATCTTATTGGAAAGTACCTCGATTTTTGCCTCTTTGTGTTCAAAGTAAAGTTGTACTTCCTGTCCCTTTACTTTATAGTCTAGTAATTTCCCAAACATGTATTAATCTCCTTCCCTTACTGCATAGCCTAATTATAGCATGAGAAGGGGCATTTCCCATCTATCACATTACTTATAAACATGTTAGATTTTTATGAAATTACCAAAGTGTCACTATGATCGCCTTGTCATTGTTTCCACTGATCTGACACCGTACATCGCTTGGCAGTTGTAATTTGATTGGTTCGTCTCCGTTTCCTTGGACACAGTAGATTTCGTATACCTCCTTTCCTACCGTATAGATATAATGCTTTCCATCTTGGGTAAACTGTTTTAAAAATTCGATATACTCTTCTACCGTAACACGCATCTCCTCGATGATCCTTGCATGAGGATATCCTACGCAGCATACATGCTGTGGTTCTTCCGCCACATTGGTGATACGCTCCTTTCCATTCCATGCTTCGAGTAACTCTAACAGTTTCTTTCCTGCCCTCTTATACCACTTGATGAAAGGAAATTCCCTTCTTACCTTGGTCTGTGTGCTCGTCTCCTTCTTCTTTTGAAATGGATGGGTGGAGTTTACTAAGATTAAGTCTCCATAATACATCTGGCTTGGTTCTATCATAATGGTTCTCATACAACTTCTCCTTTCTATTTTGTATGTACATTGCCAGACGCCACCCCATCGATCCCGGATAAGTGATTCTGCATGGATTGTAAGGAAACCAGATGTCCCGATCAACATCCATGGTCGATATGTGTCCAGTTTCCTTCCTTGTTTCTCCCAACAATCCAGTTCCAATCTTCATATGTCTGATTCTCATTTAAGGAGCCATCTCCACCTGAAACTCCTACTTGGAACGGTTCCCGGATTATACGATTTTTCTTTGTGCCACTTCATTGACTACTACCTCCTCCTTACCATTTAAAAATCCAATACAGCCCTCTACGGAGTTTACTACCATGTCCCTTACTGCCTTTTCCGTATAGAATGCCATATGTGGCGTGATCACTACGTTCGGGAAGGAGTTTAGTAACGCAAAATCAAAGTTTGCAAGAGGCATGTCCTGACAATCCTGATATAAGTACTGCATCTCATTTTCTAGTACGTCTAATGCCGCTCCTGCTAGCTTTCCACTTTCAATGCCATCGATCAATGCCTCCGTATCGATTAAGGAACCTCGTCCCGTATTGATGATATAGGCATCCTGCTTCATCCTTGCAATGGTACTGCGGTTGATCATATGTCTCGTTTCCTTCATGGCCGGCATATGGAGCGTGATCACATCGCTCTTCTCTAGCAATTCATCAAACGAAACATAGGTCGCATATTGCTTTACCTCGTTTCGTTCATATCTGTCATAGGCAAGGATTTTCGTTCCAAATCCGGATAAATGAGAAATCACGGTACTTCCAATACATCCCGTTCCTACGACTCCTACCGTAAGGTCTTGAATTTCCCTTCCTGCCCTTCTTGGCAGACTGTAGTTTTGCACTTCGGTACGCTTTAGCAGGCTCTTTGCCTGACGGGTTGCCATAAGCATCAACATAATCGCATAATCTGCCACACTGTTTGGGGAATAGCGTATGTTTCCAATGTAGATTCCGATGGAGGAAGCATACGCCACATCGATATGGTCATAGCCCATCGTCCTTGTAGAGATATAACGGACTCCTAGCTGATATAGACGGTCTAGCAACATCGGAGTCACGCGAACGGAATGGTTGATGCTGATACATTCACACCCCTTCGCATAAGAAACCGTATCCTCTGCTAACTCTTCCTCAAATAAACGGAAAGATACATCGTACCCTCCTTGTATCGATTCAAACACCTGTCGCTCTTCTTCCGAACAACCATATATCGTAATTGCCTGTCTTTTTCTTTGTGACTTCATAACATTCATCCCTTCTCTCGTTCCTTTGTTTTCTTTTATTGCATAGGGGATTCTTCGTAATTTCCTATGCAACGAGAATAAAAAGGCATTCCGCGTTGATACTGTTATCGTACCAAAACACGAAATGCCTTTTTTCCGTTTTCTTATATTAAATTCTTCTCATTTTCTATCCCATTTCATACGAAATTCTTACAATCCCTTAGGAATCTTAATAGAAAATTCAATGATCTCATTTTCACTCCATGCACTGATTGTTCCGTGATGAAGCTCTACGATTTCCTTCGAAATGGCTAGTCCTAATCCTGCTCCCCCTGTATTGCTTCGTCTAGAGGAATCAAGGCGGAAGAACTGTTCGAAGATTCTCTTTAGCTTTTCTTCTGGAATCGTATTTCCTTGATTTCGGAAGATAAACTCTACCATGTCGCCCTGCTTCCTTGCAACGATATCAATCGTGCCATTTGGAAAGCTATAGTTGATGGCATTACGGATTAAGTTATCAAATACACGCTCCATCTTATCCACATCGACTAGCATCTCAAGATCCTTCTCGATGTCTAGAGTGCAAGTCAGCCCTTTCTCTGAATACAATGGGGTAAATTCGTAAGAAATCTGTTCTAACATGCGGGTCATATTGATTCGGCTCACTTCTAGGGAAATATTGGTCAGGTTAAACCTTGTGATTTCAAAGAACTCATTAATTAACTCCTCTAATCGTTCCGCACGGTCTAAGGAGATCTCGAGATAATGTTCTCTTAACTCTTCCGAAATCTGCTTTTCATCATGAAGCAACGTAAGGTATCCGATGACCGAAGTAAGCGGGGTCTTTAAGTCGTGGGCAAGGTACATGATCAAATCATTCTTTCTCTGCTCCGTTTCCTTCGCCACCTGTTCGTTTCGGATCACAGTCCTCTTCGTATTATTTAGCTCATCTTCGATTATCTTCAGTTCCGATGGCAGATGAATCAGCTCATCATCCTTCGATAACAGCTTTGTTGTCGCCTCTGCCAACATGTCTAAATACTTTAACGTCTTCTTCCAATAAATGAACATGCCGATGATGATTCCTATGAGCCATGTGCTTACGAAGATTCCCACAATGTTTTGCTGTGCTACCTTTGCAAACAGGTAGAATGGTTCGTCTCCATAAAATATATAGGAATGATAAATCTTCTCCGCAATGAGTAAGAGAATCAACAGCACGATCGTAAAGATCGATGCAGTTACAAAGAACGTCCGAATCATCCTTGGAAGCAATACTTTCGGAAGCTCCTTGCTGGAATCACTTAACATATTTTTATTCTTCTCATTCAATGGTGTATCCAACTCCCCATACTGTCTTAATGAATTTTGGCTTTCTCGATGGCTCTTTCATCTTTTCACGAAGGCGCGCCACATGAGCCATTACCGTGTTGTTATTGTCTAGATATTTCTCTCCCCAGACTGCCTCAAATAGCTCCTCGCTAGAGACTACCTTTCCTTTGTTTTCGCATAGATACCAAAGGATGGAGAATTCGATCGGAGTAAGGGATAGGGGTTCTCCATATAACGTACATTTTCTTGTCTCTTTATTGATTACAAGGCCAAGGAAATCATATTGGGAAACTTCCACACTCTCGGTCTCTGACTCGTTTTGATTATATTTTGTATATCTTCGAAGCTGGGTCTTTACTCTTGCCATCAGCTCTAATGGATTGAATGGTTTCGTTATGTAATCATCCGCTCCAAAAGTAAGTCCCATGATCTTATCGCTATCTTCGATTTTTGCCGTTAGCATAATGATTGGAAAGTAATACTTTTCTCTGATCTTCTTACAAATTTTAAATCCATCGATGTCTGGCAACATGACATCTAAGATTGCCAAATCATACGTCGTCGTATCGATGCTTGCTAGGGCATCCGTTCCGTTATAAAACTTATGCACTTCATACCCGTCATTTAACAAATATACTTCTACGAGATCTGCAATCGGCTGTTCATCATCTACTACTAATACTCGTACTGCCATGTTTACACTTCTGCCTCCTTTTTCTGTAGTTTACACATTATGTCCTATTATAACACATCCAAAGATAGAAAAAAGGACTCCAAAGAGGAAAATCCTTGCTTCCTCGGAGTCCTTTTATGTAAGACAACCAGATTAGTTGTTGATTAATTTTTCTTCGCCATTCCAGCTGTATAATTTACGAAGTTCTTTACCGATTTCTTCTGCTGGATGTTCTGCTGCTCTTCTTCTCATTGCTCTGAAGTGTGGAGTGCCAGCTTGGTTTTCAAGTAACCATTCTTTTGCGAAAGTACCATCTTGGATATCAGTAAGCACTTGTTTCATTGCTTTCTTTGTATCTTCTGTGATGATCTTTGGTCCAGTGATGTAATCACCGAATTCTGCTGTATTAGAGATGGAGTATCTCATACCTGCGAAACCGCTTTGGTAGATTAAGTCTACGATTAATTTCATTTCATGGATACATTCGAAGTATGCATTTCTTGGATCGTAACCTGCTTCTACTAATGTTTCGAAACCAGCTTGCATTAATGCACAAACACCACCGCAAAGTACTGCTTGTTCACCGAAAAGGTCAGTTTCTGTTTCTGTCTTGAATGTAGTTTCAAGAACACCAGCTCTTGCGCCACCGATTGCTAATGCGTATGCAAGTGCCATTTCTGTTGCATTGCCTGTAGCGTCTTGTTCTACTGCGATTAAGCAAGGAACACCTTTGCCAGCTTGGTATTCGCTTCTTACTGTATGTCCAGGTCCTTTTGGAGCGATCATTGTAACGTCAACATCTGCTGGAGGTACGATTTGTCCGAAGTGGATTGCGAAACCGTGAGCGAACATTAACATGTTGCCAGCTTCTAAGTTTGGCTCGATGCTTTCTTTATACATTTGCGCTTGTTTTTCATCGTTGATTAATACCATGATGATATCTGCTCTTTTTGCTGCTTCTGCTGCTGTATACACTTCGAATCCTTGCTTTTCAGCTTTTTCCCAGGATTTACTTCCTTCATAAAGACCAATGATTACATTACATCCAGATTCTCTTGCATTTAATGCATGAGCATGTCCTTGACTACCATAACCAATGACAGCAATTGTCTTTCCTTCTAATAATGATAAATTACAATCTTCTTGATAATAGATCTTTGCCATCTTCCATTCCTCCTAGATTTTGTTTATATGTGCTCGGCATTACCTAAATTATATTAGACCATGTCGAGTTTTATGTGTGTTTTATGTACTAATCCATGTAATCTGCAATATCCCTTGCCCCTCTTCCGAGACCGGTAAGACCTGTTCTTACTAGTTCTAAGATCGTATAACTAGATAACAGATTGATAAAGGCATCAATTTTTGCCTGATTTCCTGTAAGCTCTACCATTAGGGATTCCTCTGCCACATCAACGATCTTGGCGCGGAAAATATCTGCCACGCTGATGACGGATTCCCTTTCCTTCTTACCTGCTGCCACTTTTACTAAGACAAGCTCTCTGCATACACTTTCAAATTCTTTTAGTTCTTGGATCTCTCTTACATCTTCAAGCTTCGCTACTTGTTTCTTAATCTGTTCTAAGATCGGATCGTCTCCCGTTACCGCTACGGTCATTCGGGACAGCTTCTCATCCTGTGTCTCACTCACGGTAAGACTATCGATGTTATATCCTCTTCTACTGAACAGGCCAGACACTCGGCTCAATACGCCAGATGTATTGTCCACAAGGATCGATAATACCATTCTTCTCATATTCGTTCCTCCTGCCAAATTAACTGTCTAAATTGTAGCAATATAGCAATTCCATGTCAATAGATGCCACTTTTTAAGACTATTCCAAATAGTTATGGCTTGTATAACTAGATATAGAAACAGGGCATCCAAGTTCCTTGTTGCCCTGTTTCCCTAGTTCTTCTATTGTCCGGTTACAGCCGATTCCTTTTCATGCACATCATTAAAGATAAAGTTCTGTAACAGTTCTGCATTCCTTGGAATGTCTGGTACAAGCACCTTCATCGAACGAATCGTTTCATCGGTAAACGTTCCATCTACCGGAAGGCGGTACTGATTGATTTCCGTCGTTCCCATAAATAACATCGACTTCATATAACTGATGATTTCTTCGTTTGTCAAATCTGTCGAAATATATGGAAGCACGCTTTGCATCGTCTTGATCAGCTCGTTAAAGGATAATCCTTTTGCCTTCGTAAAGATTGCCTGTAATACTACCCTTTGACGTTCCGTTCTTCTAAAATCACCGTTTCCTTCTTTACGGATTCTAGAATATGCAAGCGCCTGGATTCCATTCATATTGTTCTTTCCTGGCTTTA
>CALZJY010000039.1 GCA_945787925.1 uncultured Anaerosporobacter sp.
TCAAGTCAGTAAGACCCCTTGAAGACGACAAGGTTGATAGGTCGAAGGTGGAAGCGTGGTAACACGTGCAGCTGATCGATACTAATAGGTCGAGGGCTTAATCAAAACAAAGTTTGACAGAAGTTAGAATGTGTAGTTTTTAAGGTATAAGCCTTAAGTATTCCTCGATAGCTCAATGGTAGAGCACACGGCTGTTAACCGTGGGGTTGTTGGTTCGAGCCCAACTCGGGGAGTTCATGGCCCTATGGTCAAGCGGTTAAGACACCGCCCTTTCACGGCGGTAACAGGGGTTCGAATCCCCTTAGGGTCACTTTCAATTAGTTGTTGACAAAAACAATTGATTGATATATAATAATATTGTTCGGCGACATAGCCAAGTGGTAAGGCAGAGGTCTGCAACACCTTCATCACCAGTTCAAATCTGGTTGTCGCCTTTCAGGTAAGAAAAGCTCTAACATCTAAGATGTTGGGGCTTTTTTCGTTATATAAAAAAATGAATATGCCTTAGCTTACAGTGATATTTATAGTTTGATAAATAAGTAAGCTAACGTTCTATATATGCCGATATAATTAGTAAAACTGGAAAGGGAGTTAACAATGGAACTAAGAGCATGTAAGAACTGTAAACGTTTGTATAATCATTTCTCAGGAGAAACGCTATGTCCTACTTGTAATTCACAATTAGATGAAATTTATCGTGAAGTTAAGAGCTATATATATGATAATCCAAATACAACGATCCAAGAAGTTGCAGAGACATTTAATATTACGATTCAAACGCTTCATAGATGGATCAGGGAAGAGAGACTAGAGTTTGCGGGTTCTTCTCTAGTAGGCTTGCCTTGCCAAGGCTGTGGCACTACGATCAAGAGCGGGCGTTATTGTGAGTCATGTAAGAAATCCATGATTGAAGGCTTCTCAGCAGCGTATGAGAGTGATCAGCCAAAGGTTCAAAAGGAACAAAAGACTTCAAATAACCGAATGCGATTTATTAAATAGGTATAAAAAAAATAGCTGCCTAACGACAGCTATTTTTTTTATACCTCATAATACGTTTCCTCATATTCAGATTGTTTCATAGGTTTTGCATATAAGTATCCTTGGGCCAAATCACAATCAATGGAACGAAGAAAGTCTGCTTGTTCTTCTGTTTCCACGCCTTCCGAGACAATGACCATATTAAGTGCTTGTGCCATTTTTACAATCGTTGAGATTACGATGCGTTCTCGTTCGGTTGTAGTTCCTTGTTGGAAGAAATCCTTGTCAATCTTAAGGATGTCGCAAGGAAGTCTACACAATAAGTTCAGCGAAGAAAGTCCAGATCCAAAGTCATCCATGCTAATCTTGAATCCTATTTTGCGAAGTTGGACTAAGATATGATACATATTAGTATGGTTGTTTAAGAATGCGCTTTCTGTTAATTCAATTTCTAAATATTTTGGTGGAACACCATAGTGATTAATGATTTCTTGTAGCTTTGCAATCAGCGTGGTGTCATTTAAGTGTAATCTTGAGAAGTTTACACTGACAGGATAAATTGTTTTTCCTAGGTCCATCATATTTCGAATATGTTGACATACATGTTCAAATACATAGAAATCAAGTTTTAATATAAAGTGATTTTCTTCAAAGATTGGAATGAAACTATCTGGAGGGATGAGTCCTTTCTCAGGATGCATCCAGCGTACTAACGCTTCTGCACCAGAAATCGTATTACTGTCTAGATGGAATTTTGGCTGATAAAATACTTTAAAATGTTCATTTTGAAGCGCTAGTTCCATCTGGTTTTCAATCTCGTGTTGATTAATTAATTTCTCTCGTATTTCTTCATTAAAGAAGGCGTATCTAGACTTATGACGGTTCGTGATCGACTTTCTTGCCATAGTCGCTTGATCCAGTATAAGTGAGAGATCTTGTTCGTGTACGATTGGGCACAGACCAATGATGATTGAGATACGATGAGATCCTTTCGTTGAACAAGGAAGCTCATTCATGGCATCATTGAGTGTGTTAATCTTTGCTAAAAATTGTTTTGGATTGTCGTATCGGAATAAGCCAACAAACTTATCTGCATCTGCACGTGCAAATGTTTCGTTTGGTCCTGTAATGGAGCGCATTACATTGGCGAATTCAATCAATACTCGATTTCCTTCCTCATATCCGAATTCCTCATTGATTAACTTGAATTTATCAATATCGCTACAGAATAGGATATAAGGTTCATTAGGATGCAATTGAAGAATTCGGTTCGCTTCTTTGTGGAATGTAGTCAGATTGTTACATTCCGTAAGAGAATCGATTCGTTGCAGCCATTGTGCCTGTTTTTTCGTTTGAATGTGAGATAAGTACCCACCAATTACTTTTGCGAGTAGTAGCAACGTATCTAGTTCATGTTGCTCCCAAAGGCGGTTTGGTGTGTCAAAGCAATACGTAATGTAGCTTTTTAATATACTATGTTCATGAATCGTACATCCTAAGAATCCAGTGATGTTGGCACTTGTAGTCATTCGATAGAGTGTGTCACTGATGGGACGTAGATCATCCATATTATTGGCGACTAAATAACCGAGGTTTTCTTGATTATGTAGATTGATTTTCTCCAACTCTTCTCTAGAAACAATCGTCGGGGTTGGAGAAGCAGTAGATATGCTTGCACGCCACTCATAAGAGATTCGAGCATTCTTTGTTTCTGGACTTTCTTCGATAATGCTTACATTTTTTAAATCATAGAAAGAACCAATGATGCCAAGAATGATTTGAATGGAGCACTCCATTTCTTTTGCATCCGATAGAATGTCGACTACTTGGGTAATTAATTTGGAATCCACCAGGCTGTAGGAGGATTTCCTAGCACCATATTCCGTAATACAGATTGGAGAGGTGGAATTTTGATACGTATTTGTATCCATAGTATTTTTATCATAGAACGTATAATGTTTTTCCTTTTGCTGCTTCGAATAGAACAGAGCAGTCATACTATTTTTTAATAGTGAATCAAAGGAAGTATCAGATGTGATTGTATAGTCAATTCCTATGCATGCTGATACCATAGTTCCCTCTGCGATCTCGGATAAAATACTAGAGATTAAGTTAAGAATATGGGAGGCCTCTGTTTCAACGTCTTCCTTAGAGTTGATAGAAGGAAAATAAAGAACAAATTCGTCACCGCCGATTCGTCCAAGGACGGCATCCGTAGTTTGGTAGGCTCTTTTTATTCTTGATGCGACTTCAAGTAGAAGGGCATCCCCAAATACATAACCATATTTAGAATTAATTTGCTCCAAGTGATCAATGTCAATTAAGAAGAAGGCACATAACTCTTCTTTGTTGGCATTGGATAAACAGGAATTAATTTTGTTTCTTAATGTTGTCTGATTATATACTTTCGTTAACTCATCATTTTCCATGGAGTGGGTTAAATCATTAAGTACTAATTTTTGCTGATGAATATTCGTTGTCTGGCCAACAATTAGTAATGGCTTTTTAAACGAATTATAAATAGTAGCAGCGGTTAGCTCGAACCATTCATAAGTACCCACAAGTGTTCTTGCTCGAAATACATAATGGATGTCTTTCTTTCCGTTTCTCATGTCTTGATAAAAGGCTTCAAAGATTGGGAGGTCTTCTGGAAAGACAATGCCAGTCGAGCGCATGATATGTCCATAGTTTGTAGTTTTCGCAAATCCTGTCAAAATACCTAAATCGGGATCCGTTTTTGTAAGCGTATCTTCTTCGATTGAGTATTCCCACAGTACGTCACTGGTAAGTTCAAATAATGTTTTGTATCGTTGTTTTTCAAGTCGAAGAAGATCCTTTGACTTCTTTAAACGATACAATAACACAGCTACTAGAGGGACTAATGTTAGGTTGACACCTATCATTGATATAAGCGACGGCACTCCGAAAATATGACTTGGAAAAAAAGTATATATGCTGTTTAAATAATTCAAAAGCAATACCTCTATTATCATAAGTAAGAAAAAAGTAGAGGGATAGTTACTTCTTTCTCTCTATATACCATTTCGGCTAATTTCTCAAATTCCTAAACTATTTTAATGATTAAATATATTTATAGGATATAATAATAGGGAATATAAAGAAAATATTATTTTCTAGTTGCATTCTTAAATTATAGGTGTTATATTAGTTATAGAACAAACAAGAAGACAAGGAGGATAACAAATGAATATTAATAAATTTACGCAAAAGTCCTTAGAAGCCGTAAATCAATGTGAGAAAGTCGCATATGACAACGGTAATCAGGAGATTGACCAAGAGCATTTATTATACAGTTTACTATCCATTGAAGATAGCTTGATTCAAAAGCTAATTCATAAGATGGAAATTGATCCTTCCACTTTTTTATATAGAATTCAAGAGGCATTAAATAAGAGACCAAAGGTAACAGGTGGACAGGTTTATATCGGAAATGATTTAAATAAAGTTCTTATTTATGCAGAAGATGAGGCAAAGAGAATGGGGGACGCTTATGTAAGTGTGGAACATTTATTCTTAAGCCTGTTAAAACAGCCAAATCGAGAAGTAAAAGAGATCTTTAAGGAATTTAAGATTACAAGAGAGCGCTTCTTACAAGTATTATCTACGGTAAGGGGCAATCAAAAGATTACGACGGACAACCCAGAAGATACGTATGATACGTTAAATAAATACGGATATGACTTAGTAGAACGTGCAAGAAATCAGAAGCTTGATCCAGTCATCGGTAGAGATTCTGAAATCCGTAATGTAATCCGTATTCTTTCCCGTAAGACAAAGAACAACCCAGTGCTAATCGGTGAACCTGGTGTTGGTAAAACTGCCGTTGTAGAAGGACTAGCACAACGTATCGTGCGAGGAGATGTTCCAGAGGGACTTAAGAATAAACGAGTATTTGCACTAGATATGGGCTCATTAGTTGCAGGTGCCAAATATCGTGGAGAGTTCGAAGAACGTCTAAAGGCAGTATTAGAAGAAGTGAAGAAAAGCGAAGGCCAAATCATCCTATTTATCGATGAACTTCATACGATTGTTGGCGCAGGCAAATCGGATGGTGCGATGGATGCCGGCAATATGTTAAAGCCAATGCTTGCAAGAGGTGAGCTTCACTGTATCGGTGCCACTACATTAAATGAATACCGCATGTATATTGAAAAGGATGCAGCGTTAGAGCGTCGTTTCCAACCAGTGCATGTAGAGGAACCTACGGTAGAAGATACGATTTCCATCTTACGTGGATTAAAAGACCGCTATGAAGTATTCCATGGCGTTAAGATTACAGATGGTGCATTAGTATCCGCAGCCACATTATCCAACCGTTATATCACGGACCGTTTTCTTCCAGATAAGGCAATCGACTTAGTGGATGAAGCGTGTGCATTAATTAAGACAGAATTAGATTCCATGCCAATGGAACTTGATGATATCAGAAGACATATCATGCTTCTTGAAATCGAAGAAGCGGCGCTTAAGAAAGAAACGGACCGTTTAAGCAAAGAGCGTCTAGACAATCTTCAAAAAGAATTAGCAGAGCTTCGCGATGAGTTCAATGCCGGCAAGGCAAAATGGGACCAAGAAAAATCTGCGGTAGAAAAAGTGCAACGACTAAAAGAAGAATTAGAAGCATGTCATAATGAGATTCAAATGGCACAACGTGATTATGATTTGAATCGTGCGGCAGAATTACAATATGGTAAGCTTCCAGAACTTCAAAAACAGTTAGAAGCAGAAGAAGAGAAGGTAAGAAAAGAAGAGCATACGTTGGTGCATGAAAATGTAAGTGAAGAAGAGATTGCAAAGATCATTTCTAGATGGACAGGAATTCCGGTAGCAAAACTTACCGAGAGTGAACGAAACAAGACGCTTCATCTTGCAGACACTCTTCATGAACGTGTGATTGGACAAGAGGAGGGAGTGGAAAAAGTAAGCGATGCCATCCTCCGTTCCAAAGCTGGTATCAAAGATCCAACAAAACCGATCGGCTCCTTCTTATTCTTAGGACCAACTGGTGTTGGTAAGACAGAGCTTGCCAAATCCTTAGCAGCCAGCTTGTTTGACGATGAAACAAACATGGTTCGTATCGATATGAGTGAGTACATGGAGAAACACTCTGTGGCTCGTTTAATCGGAGCGCCTCCAGGATACGTAGGATACGAAGAAGGTGGCCAGTTAACAGAGGCGGTAAGAAGAAAGCCTTATTCCGTTGTATTATTTGATGAAGTAGAAAAGGCACATCCAGATGTGTTCAACGTATTGTTACAAGTATTAGATGATGGTCGTATTACGGATTCTCAAGGTAGGACGGTAGACTTTAAGAATACCATTCTGATCTTAACAAGTAACTTAGGCTCCAACTACCTATTAGAAGGTATTGATGAGGATGGAAATATCCGCCCAGAAGCGCAAGAGCTTGTTATGAACGAGTTAAGAATGAACTTCAGACCAGAATTCTTAAACCGTCTTGATGAAATCATCATGTTCAAACCATTATCGAAAGATAACATTACAGGCATTATCGATTTATTAATCGCAGGCTTGAACCGTCGTCTTGCAGACCGAGAACTTTCCATCGTCTTAACAGATGCTGCAAAACGTTATATTATTGAAAATGGATACGATCCAGTATATGGTGCAAGACCATTGAAACGTTTCTTAACAAAACATGTAGAAACACTTTCTGCAAAATTGATCTTAGGAAATGAAGTAAGCATCGGAGATCAGATTGAGATTGATTATGATGCCGAAAAAGGATTAATCGGAAACGTTAAAAAAGCATAAGGAAGTCTCCCTTGGAAGTATGAATTTCCAAGGGAGATTTTTTACTGCATAGGGAAAAGATAACATGCACATTTATTTCCAGCAAATAGCGCTAAGCGCCTTGAGACGGGAGTGCTCACAGTTGACAAAGATATACAATCTAATGTATACTAATACAAGTGGCTATTTTAAAATTATTTAATATAAAGTTATGAGATATTAACTCTTGGTCCCTCGACTAGGAGTTTTTTTGTTGAAATAGAATTGGTGTGGTAATACTAGTAAAAGATAGATTAGATATATTGAATAGGATAATGGCTGCTAACGTGGAGTTAGCATGAAAAGGCATGCTGACGGAAGAGTAGAAAGGATAGTTATATGGAAACAGTGAAATTTGAAGAATTACAAATAGATGCGGCAATCTTACGTGCGATTGTAGATATGGGATTTGAACAAGCAAGCCCAATCCAAGCAAAAGCAATCCCAGCAGTGTTAGGTGGAGGAGACATCATCGGCCAAGCACAAACAGGAACAGGAAAGACAGCAGCATTCGGTATTCCTTTATTACAAAAAATCAACCCAAAAAGCAAGCATTTACAAGCAATTGTATTATGTCCGACAAGAGAATTAGCAATTCAAGTATCTGAAGAACTCAGAAACTTATCCAAATATCTTCATGGTGTAAAAGTATTACCAGTGTACGGTGGACAAGATATTACAAAACAAATCAGATCCTTAAAAGCAGGAGCACAAGTAGTAGTTGGTACTCCAGGACGTGTAATGGATCATATGAGAAGAAAAACGGTTAAGTTTGATAACATTAACATGATCGTATTAGATGAAGCGGATGAAATGCTTAACATGGGATTCCGTGATGATATCGAAACAATCCTTAGCGATATCCCAGAAGAAAGACAAACAATTCTTTTCTCTGCGACAATGCCAAAACCGATTTTAGAAATCGCTTCTAAATTCCAAAAGGATACAGAAATCATCAAAGTAGTGAAAAAAGAACTTACAGTTCCAAAAATTGAACAATACTACTATGAAGTTCGTCCAAGAAACAAAATGGAAGTATTATCTCGTTTATTAGACGTATATGCTCCAAAATTATCTGTAGTATTCTGTAATACAAAACGTCAAGTAGAAGAAACGGTAGAAGGATTAAAAGGAAGAGGTTACTTTGCAGAAGCACTTCATGGTGATATGAAACAGCTTCACAGAGACCGTGTTATGAATGGTTTCCGTAATGGTAAAGTAGAAATCCTTGTTGCAACAGATATCGCAGCCCGTGGTATCGACGTTGACGACGTAGAAGCAGTATTTAACTATGACGTTCCTCAAGATGAAGAATTCTACGTACACCGTATCGGTAGAACGGGACGTGCTGGTAGAACAGGACGTGCATTTACGTTCATAGTAGGAAAAGAAATTTACAAATTAAAAGACATCCAAAGATACTGCAAGACAAAAGTACTTGCGCAACCAATCCCATCTTTAAGCGATGTTACAGATGTAAAAGCGGAAAAGATCTTAGATCAAGTAAATGAAATTATCGAAAACGTAGAATTAACTAAGATGATTGAAATCATCGAAAAGAAAGTAAATGAACAAGAATACACTACATTAGAACTTGCAGCTGCATTCTTAAAACTTAACATGGGCGATACAAACGAAGAAATCGTTGTGGAACCTCAAAGACAAAGAAATTACCGTGACAACAAGAACAACCGCGGCATGGTTCGTTTATTTATCAACATTGGTAAGAAACAAAACATCCGTCCTGGCGATATCTTAGGTGCAATCGCAGGTGAAACTGGTATGGCTGGTCGTTTAATCGGTACAATCGATGTATATGACAAATATACTTTCGTTGAAGTTCCAAAAGAATATTCTGAAGATGTAATTAACGTTATGAAAGACGCTAAGATCAAAGGAAAAACAATCAACGTAGAAGTTGCAAATAAAAGATAGATGGTAAGGAGAGGGGAGTATTCCCTCTCCTTTTCATTTCTATTAGTTGCCATTCAATCTGAAGTATATTATAATAGTATTATAATACCTAATACATATCTAGTTGTGCTATTAGAATACAAAGGAGAAAGTGTTAAAGAGAGGTTATACATGTCAAAACCATGCTTATATAATGAAAAGAAGACAGAGCAAGTGCAAATTCGTATTACGCCAACAATGAAGGCCACATTACGTGAGATGGCAAGCAATCAAAATAGAACGATTTCTAATTTTATAGATAATATCATTTTAGAGTATATTCAGCAAAAACAACAAAATGACAAGGAAGACTAAGACAGAAGATGCTTTTTTTAAAGCATCTTTTTGCTTTGTGTAGGAAAACAAGGATTTCCTTAGACTTCAAATTGACAAAAAGTATAAAGCGATGATAAAATGATAATAATTACTGATTTGAGGAGGTGTTTTGATGGCTACAGCAATAAAATATAGTAGACAAAGAGAATGCATTAAGGAGTACTTGATGCATACAGACACCCATCCGACTGCGGATATGGTTTATCACCATGTTCGTGAACAATTCCCTAAGGTTAGCTTGGGGACAGTATATCGCAATCTGAGTTTATTAACAGAATTAGGGGAGATCATTAAGCTCGATTGTGGTGATGGATATGATCATTTTGATGCAAATACAAAACAGCATTATCACGTAGTATGCACGGAATGTAGGGGAGTATTTGATTTGCACATGGAGCCAATTGATCATGTCAATGTATTGGCTGGGGTAAATTTCAACGGAAAGATTGCAGGACATCATATTATGTTTTATGGTCTTTGCGAAGAATGTTTGAATAAACACAATCAGGAATAGTAATACAAGGATACCCTTTTGAGAAATCAGGACATATCCTTTTTTTGTTGCATAGAAAAACTTTTTCAAAAAAAATTATAAATAACGGTTGACATTTAATCTTAATCGATATATTATATCAATAACAGTAATGATTACTGATTTTGAACGAAACTTAAATAATAAATAATTAAAATAAATTAAAAGGGAGAATGATAGTATGAAGAAATATGTTTGTACAGTATGTGGTTATGTACATGAAGGAGAATTTGCACCAGAAAAATGCCCAACTTGCGGTGTTGGTACTGACAAATTCGTACTTCAAGCTGGTGAAAGAACTTGGGCTTGCGAACACGTTGTAGGTGTTGCTCAAGGTGCTAGCGAAGACATCATGGAAGACTTAAGAGCAAACTTTATGGGAGAATGCCAAGAAGTTGGTATGTACCTTGCAATGGCAAGAGTTGCTCATAGAGAAGGTTACCCAGAAATCGGTTTATACTGGGAAAAAGCTGCTTACGAAGAAGCAGAACATGCAAGCAAATTTGCTGAATTATTAGGTGAAGTTGTAACTTCTTCTACAAAGAAAAACCTTGAAATGCGTGTAGAAGCTGAAAATGGCGCTACAGCTGGTAAATTCGACTTAGCTAGACGTGCAAAAGAAGCAAACTTAGATGCAATCCATGACACAGTTCATGAAATGGCAAAAGACGAAGCTAGACACGGTAGAGCATTCGAAGGATTATTAAACAGATATTTCGGTAAATAATTACCACAACAAATACAATATAAAAACACTCCAAGCAAATTTTAAAAACCCTATAAATAAACTATTCTCAACAAAAAAGCCAGACGCGAAAGCGTCTGGCTTTTCTTTATGGGCTTTAGCCTGTTTCGCATGTCTCCGTTTCTCAACAGAGAAACGGAGACATGCGAAACAAAAAACCA
>CALZJY010000040.1 GCA_945787925.1 uncultured Anaerosporobacter sp.
TTTATTAAGAATTTTCAGGGTTGTTTCACTGTTCAATTATCAATGTTCTTTTTGCTTGCTCTCACAAGCGACTCGACTAGTTTATCATGTCTTTCGACTCTTGTCAACAACTTTTTCTTTTTTATTACCTGTTAAATTATCAGATAATTTGTTTACAAAAGGCTTTTTGTCAGACATTTTGTCGACCTGGATTAGTATATCATCATAAAAAGCCTTTGTCAACACTATTTTTTATCTTTTTTCTTCTCGTACTATTCTAGAGTTCATATTGTTGTCCTTCATATTGTATCTCCTGGATCTTCATTTTATACGCATCTGCTTCCTTTCTTTCTAAAAGTTTCGGAATCACCGTATAATCTCCCCAGCAATGCATTGGGAATACGCATGCCGTATCGGTCTCTTTCATAAAGGCATCGAATCCCCACCAGTATCGTTCTTCCTGTCTTGGATCTAATACTACGAATGCAACATCGATTGTGCGATCCTTTATCCTCCCAATTTCCGTGAGGTAGCCCCTTGTCATTGCCTCATACTCTTCCTCGGTTTCCCCTTTCCAAGTCCACCAGTTTAAGTCTCCTGCATGATAGATGGTCTTTCCTTGATATGTGATTACGTATGCAACACCTTCATCGGTGGAGCGCAAGGTCTCTACCGTCATGATGCCATCCTTTGTCTCAATCTCCTTCGTCACGTTCTTCCCGATTCGCAAGACGCTTTCCTTTACCACTGGATCAATTTCATTTCTTATTAAATAGTTGTCCCCTAAGCGAATATCATTGGACAACACATAAGTCACATTTTCATACTCTTTTCCTATCTTAAAGATATCAAGGGAAAAATGGTCCTGATGCTTATGGCTCGCAAAGAAATAAAGTTCCTTCTCCTTTTCAAACGTTGGAAGTTCCCCCCTAAAATAATCAAAGATGCATACTACGTTTCCCATCTCTACGGTAAAACAGCTATGATCTACATACGTTATTCTCATTCTTTTCTCTCCCTTTCTTCTTTTTCAAAATAGAAATACTTGCGTACTACGAATAGGATTGCAATGCTTATCTGGCAATTGCAAATAACAGCACTTTGATAATCGTTTCTGCTGTCGCCCTAACCGTTTGTTCCGCATTACGTGCAACTCCTTTCCTTATATCATATCCTGTTCCTAAGGACAACCCTTGTTTCTGCTGTCTGCCTAGGAATTCTCCCCCTTAGTATGTACCGTCTGCCCTGAAAGTAGCATACACTATATAAATATCCTATTTTTAGAAAGGAAAGCATCCTATGGTTACCATCAGCCTTTGCATGATTGTGAAAAATGAAGAGTCCTGCTTGCGTGCCTGCCTTGATTCGGTCAAAGACCTTGTGGATGAATTCATCCTTGTGGATACGGGCTCTACCGATTCCACCAAAGACATCATCAAAGAGTATGCCGATACGTGCTATACCTTTGACTGGATCAATGATTTTTCTGCTGCACGGAACTATGCGTTCAGCTTAGCGACCAAAGACTTTATCCTTTGGCTCGATGCGGACGATGTATTGCTGCCCAAGGATCAAGAAAAATTCTCATCCTTAAAATCCAGCCTGATTCCGCAAATTGATATCGTCTCCATGATTTATGACATCACCTTTAATGAGAAAGGGGAATGTACGCTTTCCATTCCAAGGGATAAGCTGATTCGGAATAAGAAGGGATTCTACTGGCGGTACTTCGTCCATGAAGAGCTAGTCGTCTGGGGCCCCCGTATGGACAGCGACATCCATGTGACCCATACGAGCGATCATGGCCACTATTCTAGATACTTAAAAAACTACGAACAGCGGATTGCGGAAGGCTACGAACTGCTGCCTCATGAAAAATACTTCTATGGCGGAGAGCTATTCATGGCCAAAGACTATAAGAAATGCATGGAGGTATTAGAAGACTTCCTAAAACATCCGTCCAACAATGCATTCGAACTACAACGTGGCATGGAATTCCTCTGCCACTGCTATAGGGAGCAACAGGAATATAACCGGGGCATCGCATACTTCTTATCCCTGCTTTCTTCCGCTCCGCCTACAAGCAACCTCTGCCTCTCCCTTGGCTGGATGTATCTAGACTCGAAGCAATATGCTTCTGCAATCTTTTGGTACTCCTTAGTGGTGGAACTTTCCGACTCGCTGCTTCCAAGGACCAAGGCGAACCTGATTTGCGCGAACCTGCAACTGGTGCTTTGCTATCACGCGGTCGATCGACGGGAGGATGCCATCCGTGCCAACGAACGGGTACTTGCCTTAGATAAAGACCATCCATCCGCATTGTTTAATAAGAAGTTCTTTGAATCGTAAGCCGGTCTTTTCTACAACATAAAGAAAGCGCATGCTCTCACTGAGAACATGCGCTCTTCTTTTTCATTAGGCTTGTCTTTTTTGTTTTCCGACACACAGCCATGCACTAATGATGGCTGCTGCCGGCACCGTAAATACGATTCCCAAACTACCTGCAATACTTTGGATGATTTCCACGGCCACATAGTCCGTATTCATCAACTGAGTAAACGTTACCCCATACGAATATAACAGGATAATCATATTTAACGACGTTCCTGCAAATGCTAGAATCAGCGTGTTGGCCATCGTCCCCATGGCATCTCGTCCAATCGTCATACCAGAACGGAATAACTCCCTTACCGTAAGGGTTGGATTTACTACATGGAGTTCGTTGACTGCTGAGGAGACACTCATTGCCACATCCATAACCGCTCCGATCGAAGCGATTAATACGCCGCAGATGAATAACCCTCTTACCTTCAATGCGGTATCGAACTTAATATAGTATAAGTTCTCTGCGTCTTCCATCTGGAATCCGGATACATGGCATAGCTTTCCTGCCACCATGGCGATGGCCGCTGCAAGGATCACTCCGACCATGCTTCCTAGGAATGCGGCAACTGTCTTTGACTGGATTCCACCAATTAATAAAAAGCTGATTACCGTAGTAATTGCGATGATCACGATTGTAACCGGAATGGATGGAAATCCTTTTAGCACCAATGGCACTAATAAGAAAATGATACTTACAAAAGTGACTGCAAGTGCGACCACTGCCTTTGCTCCCTGTATGCCGCCGATTGCCACCATGGCGATGGCGAATAAGAGAAGCAATCCAAGCAATAACTTGCTTCTGTCATAGTTGTACACCGTCACGGTATACTTATTTTCCCCTGTCGTATCGATTCTTACGGAAATCGTATCCCCCTTCTTTACGACTACATTATATTTATAGCTAAGATAATTCATTACCTCTAGGACATCACCCTTGTAACGCCCGGATAATAACTCGATCTTTAGCTTCATGTTTCCTCGTAAGATTCCTTCGGTACTATCGTCTACTTGGGTATTGTCTTCTACCACTTCTATTACACGCGCTCTTTCATATTCCACCCCGGAATCTACGGTTGTAAAATATCCGGGACGGTCATGATTTGCATAATATAGCAGAGCGGCAAATAGCACACACCCTATCGCTAGGGTAATGCCTTTTATTAATTTTGTGTGTTTCATCCAGTTCATTTGCCACCTCTGTCATTTCTTTAATCTAACGTTTGCTATTTTAATTTTGCTGTTGCACTGAACGCGCTATATACTTTCTTAGATCCTACGTTTTTATACGCTCTTACTTTGTATTTTGGAGGATTTTTCTTAGACACCTTGTTTGGTGTGTATTGTAACGTGCTTCGTTTTGCAACTGTTTTTACTTTTTGATATTTCTTTGTGGATGTGTTGTATTTGAATACCTCATATCCATCTGCACCAGTGACTGCCTTCCAAGTCATTCCTACTTGTTTCGATGTTCTTACTGTCTTCACTGTTGGTGCTGCTAAGTCTGTCATTACTGTAAGGTTCTTAGAGTAATCACCATATACTTTCTTACCATTTACCGTAACATATCCACGTACACGGAATTTATAAGAAGTACCAGATGTTAATCCTTTTACAGTATATGTGTTTGTCTTAGCTGGAAGGTTCTTCACTACTACCCATTTGCCATTTTTGAATTGTCCTAATTCATAACCAGACACATTCTTTATCGCTTTCCAAGAAAGCTTGATGCTTGTCTTATTCTTTGCAGCTACCTTGATTGTAGTTGCTGCTGGTCTTGTTGCTGTTTTTACTTCGGCAGATGCTACACCATAGTATTTCTTGCCGTTCGCTACTTTATACGCTTGTACTTTGTATGCTACTTGAGTTCCTGGTGCTACTTTTGTTTGTGTATAAGAAGTACCTGTTACTTCTTTATAAGACCATTTTCCGTTTACTTTGGATGCCACGCGGTATCCTGCTGCGCCAGATACTTTGTTCCAGCTTAAGGATACGGAAGAAGTTGTTTGTTTCTTCACTTTTAGGCCAGATACTTTTCCAACCGTTGGAGTTTGTTGTGGCTTCGCAGTTTGTTGTGGTTTCACCGTTGGTTGTGGTTTCACCGTTGGTTGTGGTTTCACTGTTGGTTGTGGTTTCACTGTTGGTTGTGGTTTCACAGTCGCTTCAGGTGCTTCTTTTACTAACTTGATTTCATCTGTGTTTCTAACACGAAGACATGGTACGGATACATCGGAATCACCTTCTGGATGTTTGTATAATAAACCTACACCAGAAACAGTTGCTCCAACTTTTACGAATTCCCCTACCGTGTTCTTTCCTGTTGTTGCAGAGGAAATATAACCATCGATAAATACTGTTGCGATATCGCCGTTTTGGTCTTTTACTCTGTATTGTTGTACGGATGTCGTATCTTTTCCGTCTGCTGCTTTCGTAAGTTCTACTTCTACAACAGTACCTTCTACTTCGATTAACTTACCACCATTTGCTTCGTAATCCATTGCATCTTTTGCAGATAACTTGATTGGTGCAACTTCTTGTAAGGTTGTATCATCAAGCACTTTGCTGCTCATGATTTGAAGTTCTCTATCTCCTTGGTATTCATCTACATAACCTACGATTTCTACTAAGGAACCAACTTTTAACCCTGCTTGTGCATATGGGAAGATTGTGATACCAGCTGTTTCATCTTGGATATAGATCGCATCGAAGAATTTGTTTGCTTCCACTGCAGTACCTGCTGTTACACGGCCTTGTACACGGAATACGTCTTTCATGTTCCCTTTTCTTGCCTCAGCAATTGTAGAGATTGGAAGTTCTGCTTGTACCTTGTTTAATACGTTTACCATCATCGTACGGTTTGCGTATGGTACGTCCCAGATATTGTCTAATTCAGCCTCTACTTCGAAGTCAGACATGAAGACTGTACCTGCTACTGTGACATTACCGCCACCTGCAAGTTGTTGTGTTGCTGCTGCTACGACTTCCCCTTGTTTTACGACTTCTTCTGTTCCAGAAACTTTGTTTCCTTCGTCATCTTTCGTATTTAAGGAGTTTGTTGTTGCATGGCCTTTTACTAACCATTCTGCTGCTTTTGCAGTTTTCGTATCTTCTGTTGCTTCTGTGATGTTTACAGAACAACCGCTGTATGCACTGTATTTTTGACCGTCTACTACGCCAGCCATCATTGCAGCGTCTTTATTTAATTCTGTGAAGTATAGGCGGTATGCTTGTCCACCATTATTTTCTGTGTCTTGCATCTGATCGCTGTTGATCTTGATTGTCGCGCCTACTTTTTCAAGTAACTTGTTGATTTCTACGGAAGACTGACCGTCTTTCGTATCTTGGTAATCTGCCATACCGCAAACGATTAATTCACCGCCACGGTCTGTGTAGTTCTTCACTGTTTGTAGGAACTCTTCTTCAAAATGAGATACCGTGTAAGGACCAGCGTTGTCCGAACCATTTTTCTTCGCTGGTGCGGATACGATTAATAAGTCACAGTCTTTTAAGACTTCGTCTGTAATCTTATCTTTTACAATTGTTACTTTTGCGTTGTTTGCGGATGCAAGTTTGGAGAAGTTCCCCATTCTTCCACCATAATAACCAGTTACATAGTCATTACCATGAGTACCATCTACGATGATATTTGTTACCATTGCTGGTACTACGTATTCTAATTTTAAAACACTCTTATAAATCTTATCTGCGCCATTTAATGTCGCTTTTACTTCTACGTTTAAGTTTACAGCACCTGGACTGTTGTAAACAAAGTCAAACGTGTATTCGCTTGTAGACATGGCAGCTACTTTTGTCATGTCTGCCTTTTCTAAATCTACCGTATGAACTACTTTGTCATCTGCTGTAAATGTGATTTCCTTGATTTCAAGGTCTTTCGCTTCGTTATTGAACATTTGAAGCGTAACGTCTACTGCTTCCCCTTGTACTGGTAATGGAGTCGTTGTAGTAAGAGAGGAAATACCTACTGCTTCTACTTCACCAACCCATACTGGAGCTGTTACTGCAAGGTTACCATCCGCTTGTACTACTTTGATATAGTAGTAAGAATAATCAGTTGGAACTTCAAATGTTACTTTTCCACTCTTGCCTTCTACTTCTTTGGATGCGATTACTAAGCCGCCGTTTACGACTACTTGAACCGTACCAACTTTGGCATCTGTTGGATCTTTTACGTCTACTTCGATTGTTACCTTTTCGCCTACGGCGTCTTTTTCAAGTTCAGAACCCATCACATTGCCATCTAATGTGTAACGGATTTCTAAATCGTTATCTTCTGTTGCATACGTACGTTTATTTCTTAATGCATCATAAACGCCGTTTCTGTCAAGAACATCTGCAAGGATTACAGTACGTCCAGTGTTGGCATCGCCCCATTTACCTTTGTGGTTATCTTGACTGATTGTTGGTGCTACATGCCAGCCTTTATCTAAGGCTCTTGTATAATATTCATAAGATGGGAAATATCCAGTACTTCCGATTGCACCTTCCCCGTTACCAACCTCTACAAGGTTGATTAAGTTATCGATTTCTTTATCATAGTGTCCAAAGTCTTGGAAGTCACCGAAGGATGTACCTGGGTGGTTGAACTGACTGATGGACGCTGTGTCTTTCTTTAATGCTGTATAGTAGTTTGGTAAGGATGTCGCATAAGACGAATATGGTGTTTGTGTACGGCTTTGGAATCCAGCAGTGTTGAACGTATTCATATGTCCAAGACCGTTAGACCAAGTCATTTCATATCCATAGATCCCTACAAAATCTTTTGTTGTTGCATTGTCTGCAGCATCATGGCCACGTTTCCATTTTGTACTGTCTTCTGCCCCAAGGATGGATGCTGTGTTGATACCATCGAAAGAGTTCGAGTGGTCAGTAACTGCTAAGAAATCAATGTTCTTTCTGTCTTCAGAGGATGCGTATGCAAATGCATCTTCTACTTCACCCGCACCATCGGATAATGTCGTATGGGAGTGAAGCTGACCAAAATATAATCCGTATTCATCGTTTACACGTTGTGTAAAGGATAAGGATACTACGGAACTTTCTTCATATCCTTCTTTTACTGCTTTTACTTGTAATTTCTTAGAGAAGTCAGATACTGTTACTCTGTCTTCATCGTTGTATTCGTTCCAATTTGCTCCTTCATCGAAAGAATACAGGATTGTCGCGCCTTTTGTTGCGCAAGTCAATTTAATTTTTGTGTTTGCTGTAATTGCACCACCGTTTGGAGATGCTTTTACTGTTGCGACCTTTGCTTGTGTATACGCATACGTTACTTTTAAACTATCCTCAACGCCCTCTTTTACAGCGTATGTAGTAACCACTGCAGGAAGAGTTTCTAATACTGGTTTGTTCTTTTCATCGTAACGTTTTTCTTCTCCACCATTGATGGAGTAGAAGATGCTAGCGCCTTCTGTCTTTGTCTCCATAGTAAGAGTTTCTCCAACTGCCACTGCACCTGCATCAGGAGTCACGTTTACGATACTTACCACCTCATCGGATACGATTGGGTTGGCTTTGATTTGAATGGATTGAATGTAGTTACTAGCACCTGATTGAGGAGCTGCTCCATTGAAGTTTTTCTCACCAGCTGTAAGCTTGATGTAAAGCTTTTCCGCATTATCCGCACCACTTGGAAGCGTTACTGCGAATGTTTGATACGTACTTGCCGCATCTTGTGTTAATGTCTTTACTGCTTGGTAAGTTTCACCGTCTGTACTGTAAGAAACATCAAATGTCTTTGGTGCTGTCTTAGAGCTTTTCATGTTGAAACTTAATACGATGTTTCCATATTTTTTAGAAGTTGTTTCAAAAATATAGGATTCTCCAGCTAGAAGTCCTTTTGCTCCTAAAGAGTAAGTCGTTCCACCTGTACTTGCCTTATTACTGATTAATGGAATTGCTCCATTGGATAAAGATAGACTAGATGTCTTGTCTTGATAATCATTTTCTTCTTCTAAATCGGCATACACTTTTGTAGCTTGTCCAACATCTCCAGTACCCGCCCATTTTGCGATTTGTAACTGGATGTCGGATTCTACTGTATACTTCTTATCTGTATTTTCTTCTGTTTCCTCTGTTTTGTCTTCTTGTTCCATTGTCATGACTGCAGTGTCTTCTGTTTGCACACCACGTAATACAAGATTTGAAATGGAACATGTTCCAGCTTCATTGATTGTGCCGCCATTTACTGCCTCTTCTGCTGATTTCTTAATACGAACCCAGACAGAATCTTGGTTAGCGAATGCTTCTGGCATTGCAATGCTGTCATATACTTGTTCTTGGTCATCAGTTAAAGAGATTTCTTCTCCTACTGCATCCCAAGTCTTTCCTTGATCTAAGCTGTATTCTAACTGCATCTTTTTAGGACCTGTAGCAGATGCCTTCATAGATGCACTAAGCTCGATTTTTTCATAGGAACGTGTGCTCATCTGCATCAACCAGTAAGCCTCGTTTCCTTCCCATCCAGATGCTGTAAATCCTGCCTCTGAATCAAACGTTGCGGGAACCGCACCTTGTACTGTCAGTACTGCATTACCCGTAGTCGCTTTATATGGAACATTCTTGTAGTCATCTACGGATACTTGTTCCCATGCAGCGATGGTTTGTTTCTCACTTGCCGCAAATGCAACGATGTCGTAACTTAATACTGTACTTAATACCATAAGTAAAGCCATCACACCTGCTAGCAAGCGTTTTCTTTGTTTCATAAAACCGTTCACTAATACGTACTCCTTCATTGTATTTTTTATCGAATTTTGTCGCCTTTTTACAATAACATGTAAAAATTTCATTGTATAGATAATTTGTCTGTTTTTGTTATTGTTTATTTTCATATTATTTATTATTTTTTCTAATAAATGACGTTCTTTCTAATACTCTCCTAATGAAACAGGTCCTTCTAATACTGTTTTTCCGACATACATCACGCCATCTTCTCGAATGAGTACCGACCATTTCACAAGCTGAATCTGTCCCTGATTGATTTCTAATCCCATAATACATCTTGGATGAACACAGCATCCATCATTAAAATGTAACGATTTTCCTGGTATTGGGAAGATTGCACGATGGGTATGCCCCGTAATCGTAATCTTTTCATTGGCATCTGCCCATCTGTTCACTGCTAGTTCTGTCCTATTCTTTTGGCGATTGCTCTCGTACTCTCCCGTTGGATCCTTCATTCCCAAAAGCTCTAGGGTCCGCCATACATAACGCACTAGAAAACGTCCCACAAACCAAATTCTATCATTGATAAATTCTCCCTGATGTCCATGAGTCATAAAGATTTCCCACCCAGACTCTTGATCCTGTAACCGGATTCCCTCATACACTTCTATTCCTGGAAAAAGAGAACATATCCGTCTCGTGCTATCACAAAAATACTCTTGCATATACTTTGTACGGAATTTGGGATTTTTCTTTATCTTATCATGGTTTCCATACAGCATGTAAAACCTCTGTTCCTTATAAAACTTGCTCATCAGCCAAAATGTGTCGCTATGGATGCGGACAATCTGGTCCATATCACGGTTCTCCCACAACTCATCCCCATCGCCAAGCTCAATGTATGTGTAACCATGCTTATAATAATACTGTAATGCTGCAAAGAATAGGCTCTGATTCGGCATGAAATTATCTCCCCAGTTGCCTACTCCCCGATGGCAATCGCTCATTATAATATAATAACCATCCCGATCATAAGGAATTACTTGCGCAGAATTATAAACCTCAGTTAAACGTTTCGATGTTTTCATTTTTCCCACCTGCAATCAATGCTTACTTTTACTGCCCTATAGTATATATATTCGCAAACTAAAAAAAGGTGCGATAATGCACCTTTTCTCTACCTGCCTGTGTGCCTTTCCCCGGAGTGTAAACTCTACGCCCTTCTTTTTTGGGCGTTTTTACTGTATAGAGGATTGAAACGCACTTTCCTATGCAATAAAAAAAGAACCGCTATCTCTAGCGATTCCTTTACCGTTATACCTTAAAAACTACACATTCTAACTTCTGTCAA
>CALZJY010000041.1 GCA_945787925.1 uncultured Anaerosporobacter sp.
CATCAAATCGATATGCTCTCGGTCCAATACTTCTAATGCCTCTTCTCCATCAAATGCAGAAAATACTTGAAAGCCATTCTGCTTTAACTTGGCACAAATTAATTTATTTAACGTCTCCTCATCCTCTACTACAAGAATTGAAAACATTGTATCGCCTCCTAACTTTGTCTATTGTACCCCAAAATGTGCTGCTTCTCTTTTAACAACACAAAAACGGGAAGACAACTCTTCCCGCTTGTTATATTTACGCTTGTTCCTTACAAACGCCATTTTCTAAATAATAGATACGGTCTACCAAATCTAGTACTCGCTTATCGTGAGTAACGATGATTCCCGCCTTTTTATGCTTCTTAATCTGCTCTCTGATCATCTCTACGACTTGTCTTCCTCTTGTCTCATCTAAGCTTGCCGTTGGCTCATCTGCCAAGATGATGCTCGGATCATTTACAAATGCTCTGGCAATCGCCACACGTTGACGTTCTCCACCAGATAGCTGCGCAGGATAACGTTTCTTACATCCAGCAATTCCAAGGTCCTCCATCATCTGTTCCATATCGATTGCTGATTTTTTCGCACGTTTTCCAAACACGGAAAGCTGGTCTTCTGCTGTCAGATACGGAAGCAGTTGATGATGTTGAAAAATGAATCCAATCTCATTCTTACGAATCTTTGTCCATTCTTTCTTCTTTTTCTCCGTCATATTCTTTCCATTCAGGAATACTTGTCCTTGCTCTGGCTCTAACATGATGCCTGTAATGTTAAGAAGCGTACTCTTACCAGAACCAGAAGGTCCTACGATTGCAATCAGCTCACCTTCGTGTACTTCCAAGCAAACGTCATCTAGGATCGTTCTCTTTTCTCCTCCATCTACAAATGTCTTTGAGATATGATGAAGGGCAAGCAGCTGTTGTCTCATTATTCTACTCCTCCCATTGCAATAATCGGATCTACTTTGGCAACTCTTTGTAAGGATAATAAGCTGCTAAGCAAGGATACGATAATAAATACTACGGTTACTAGTGCCACACTGCTTCCCTTTAGATAAAATGGCATTGCCTCTGGAAGCATCGCTGCCATTCCAAAAGTTAAAAGGTTCGCGATTGCTGCACCGATACATGCAACCATTGCAACCTGACTACAAACGGATAACGCAATTTCTCTTGTCTCCATTCCAAGCGCTCTCATCACACCAAATTGGCGTTCCTTTTGTAAGGAAATGATGTAATAGAATACGCCGATGATTGCCGCAGAAATTACAACTAACACCCATACAATCATATTGATCGTTACTTGTTCTGCCTTATATCCTGGAATATTTTCAATTACCGTCTTCTTATCTACTACCATCGTTCCCGGAAGATCGATTCCTGCTACATCCTCTCCTTGAATCGCAAATGCCTGATATGTTTGCTTATAATTGGAGTCCATGCTTGTACGTAAGTCGGTATAGCTTTCTGTCGTAAGATACGCAGCTCCTACATGGCCATACATACGGTCTTTCGTAAATCCGACTACGGTAAATTCCATTTCTGTCGTAGAGTCATACACCGTATCTCCCACAGCAATTCCTTCTGCTGCAAAACTATCATCTAAGATGATTCCATGTTCTACGGTAGCATCTTCAAGGCTTGTGCCTTCATAGGTGTCTGGCTCTAAAAAGCTTCCTTTTTCAATTGCAAAGTATGCAACGTCTAATTTGTTTCCACCTTTTTCTGTACATAGATACATTCTTTGAATATCTAACGGTGCTACCCTGCTTGTTGTCTGTTCCTTTAGTTGTTCATAGATTCCTGTCTCTAAACGAGAAACCGGAATCAGGTTTTCAGATGAATCACTCATAAGAAAATGCGTTGCATCCATATCTTCAATTCCTGCGCTTACGGCTCTTCCTAAGCCATTGGCAAGGCCTGATAAAAATAATACCATGAACACAAGCAATACAATCATTAATTCAATAAAGAAATATTTCTTCTTGAAATACTTCAGTTCTTTCCATGCTAATTTCATTGTTATAACCTCTCCTTTGTGTGGCTATCATAGCATGGCAATGTGACCTGAATATGACCAAAATCAGAAAGAGCAGGCACGCTAACGTATCTGCTCTTTCTGATTTGGTCATAGCAAATGCAACCTCTTTCCCATTGCATCGAATACAGCCGTTGATTATTTTATTGTAGTAGGTTGGTGTAACAGCTTCTTAGTTGCAACGATAAATGTTATAACGGTAATCGTTGCAGCACAGATATCCGCAATTGGTTCCGCAAGGAAAACCGCCTGTACCTTATTTTCAAGAAAGACAGGTAAAATATAAATGAGTGGAATTAGTAAAATAAGTTTTCGCAAGAATGCCAAAAGTAGCGAGGTTTTTGCCTGTCCCAACGCTACAAAAGATTGCTGACATGCAATCTGAGCACCTAACATAAACATACCTGCACTGTATAAACGAAGTGCCCAGACTGCCGTGCCCAAAAGTTCTTCTTTGCTGTTAAATATGCGAATAAAGGCAGTCGGAAACAACTCAATCATTCCCCACAAAAGTGTAGTAAATACAACGCAGACGATAATCTGTAACTTTATTGCTTTTTTCACACGATCCATCTTGCCAGCACCATAGTTAAAGCTAATAATCGGCTGAGCTCCTTGTGTAATCCCCTGCAATGGTAAAAGAAGCAACTGGCTGATGGATGAAAGGATTGTCATTGTTCCGACAGCGATATCTCCGCCATATCGTTGCAGTGAACTGTTGAAACATACATTTAGCAAACTCTCCGTTGCCTGCATGATAAAGGGAGCTAACCCCAATGCCACTACAGGTAATAGTACTTCTTTACGAAGTCTCATTTTAGACAGACGTATTTTTAGCTTTGTCTGCTTACCTGTTAAAAAATGCAGTACCCACACAGCCGAAACTGCCTGAGATAAAATCGTTGCCGTAGCTGCCCCACGCACTCCCATGTTAAATACAAAAATAAAGATTGGATCAAGCACAGTATTAAGGATTGCACCAATCAAGATAGTAGTCATTGCTTTTGTTGCAAATCCCTGTGTTGTAATGAACATATTTAGTCCCAGTGCCATCTGCACAAATATTGTACCACATACATAAATCTGGAGATAACTCCATGCGTACTCAATGGTTCCGCTACTTGCTCCAAAAGCCATTAAGAGTGATCGTCCAAAGGTAAGAAAACCTACGGTTAACAGACCAGCCGTTATGATTAAGGCTGTAATGCAGTTTCCAAGTATGTTCTCTGCATGATCATCCTTGCCTTGTCCCATGGCTATAGCAGCCTGAGGTGCCCCACCCATACCAAATAAACAGGCGAATGCCGAAACAAGCATGATAATTGGGAAACATAAGCCAAGCCCTGTCAACGCGGCCACACCATTTTTAGGAATATGCCCAATATAAACCCGGTCCACAATATTGTATAGCATATTGACCAGCTGACTGATAACAGCAGGCATTGCTAATTTCAACATCAGCTTTCCAACGCTCTCCGTTCCTAAAATATTCTTTTCTTCTGAATTCATACTATTTCTTTCTCCTCCATCTTCCTATATAAATCATTTATAGAGAGTACACACTCTGCTGTTATAATAACAGAGGTAATATAACCGAGTCAAAATGAATAATGCAACAACCACTCTGCTAATTTTTTCTCTTTCTCTAAGATTTTTCTTTGACATTATCTCGAAAGCAATCTAAGATAATTTTAGATATTTTTTAGAATGAATGAGGATAAGAAAAAATGAAACTACTAAAAAACTATTCTTACATTACACTGAGTATTTTTATTATGGCGATTGGAATTTACTTTTTTAAATTCCCGAACAATTTTTGTTTTGGTGGGGTAACGGGATTTGCCAGTGTCTTTGCAAAAATTTCTCCAATTTCAGCCGGTTCATTTACAATGATTGTTAACCTACTACTTTTAATTATTGGATTTATTTTTCTAGGAAAGTCATTTGCAATTAAGACAACCTATGCAAGCATGCTTTTATCCGTCCTACTCGTTATTTTCGAAAAAGCGTATCCTATGACCGGGCAATTATCAAACCAGCCGATTTTAGAGCTTATTTTTGCAATTACGCTGCCTTCCATTGCCTCTGCCCTCCTATTCCAAATCGGGGCGTCAAGTGGCGGAACTGACGTTATCGCAATGATTGTTCAAAAATATACCTCTGTCAAGAACATTGGTATCGCTTTATTTATATCCGATCTCGTTATGATTATTGCGGCATGTTTTGTATTCGATATCCAGACTGCCCTTTACTCTTTTGTTGGGCTTACCGTAAAATCCTTCTTGATCGATGGAATTATCGACAGCATTAACCTTTCGAAAGCTGTTACTATTGTTAGTGAAGATCACGACATCATTTGCCGCTTTATCACAAATGACCTGCAAAAAGGTGCGACCATTACCGAAGCACTTGGGGCTTATACAAATACAAAAAAATATGTTATTTTCACTACTCTTTCCAGACATCAGGCAGTACTATTGCGTAACTATATTCGCGATAATTCATTAGATGCTTTTATTTCTGTTTCTAGCACAAGCGAAGTATTTGGAAAGGGATTTTCCTCCATCTAACTCAATTGTCAAAAAAGGAAGGTGCCTCCCGTTGCTCTGAGACACCTTCCTTTTAATTTATAAGACTATTTTGTTACTGCTTTGGCTGCACTTTGACCGGCGATTCTACCTGTACCGTATGCGTATCCTAACGTACCACCTTCGAAGAATACATAGCTGTTTCCATATGCACCATTTGTTTCTGCACCAGCTGCATATAATCCTTCGATTGCTTTTCCGTTCTTATCTAATACTTCACAATCGGAGTTGATTTCAATACCACCAAGTGTTCCTAAGAATACGGATGGAGTGATCTTTACTGCATATAAAGTACCTTCTAACTTATCAAGGTATTTTGCAGATTTGAAGTGATCTGTATCCTCTCCTTTATCACATAACTCATTGTAACGAGCGATTGTGTCTTCTAAATGAGACATTCCTAATTTTTCTGCTAATTCTTTTGCACTTTCCGCTTTTACGATTGTGCCTTCTTCAATATATTTTTCAATATCAGCAGTTAAATCATAAGGTGTCTTTGTTTTTTCCGCTGCTTTGGACGTATCGATTTCATGACCAACTTCGATGAATTTTGTTGGATCTGTTGCTAACTTACCTGGGTATTGTTCGCTAAGACCGATTGTACCTTTTTCTTTTACTGTTTCAATCATTGTTGCATCAAAGATTTCATAAGCAGTATTCGTTGGTAAGGATTTCACTACATCTGAAGATTTGATTGGTTCAAAGATGAAATCTTCTTCGTTCATAAAACGGTTTCCATCTACGTCAACATGTAAGAATGGGTTTAATAATGCAGAGTTTAATTCTGTTCCCCATCCTGTGCCTCCACGGCTTACCCCGTAGTGCATCATGATTGCATCGTCATAACTTGCATCCGCACCTGCAGATTTTGCCATTTCAATACCTGTACCAATGTTTGTTGCGATACGGCTTTGTCCGAAACCTTCACCAAATGTTTCTGCTACTTTCGCTTCGTTTCCACCGAAACCACCAGTTGCTAGGATTACAGAGTCTGCATTGATTGTTAAGATACCACCATCTGCTTTTTCTGCTTTAATTCCAGCAGCTTTTCCATCTTTCATGATTAATTCTGTTGCTTTTGTAGAATATAATACTTCGCCACCTTTTTCTTTGATTGCAGCGTGTAAGTTTGTGATTGCTTGTGTACCACCTTCTGTATATCCATGGATTAAGGAAGCTGGATGTGTTTGTACGTGTTCTTGGTAACCGCCAGTACCTGGTAATGCTAATGTTAATTTACATCCATTTTCGATTAACCAATCTACTGTGTTTCCAGAGTTTTGGATGACCTTTGTTAATAAGCCACCGTTTGCTGTATAGTTACTAGTTTTTACAAATTGATCATAAATCCATTTATTATCATATGTCTGATTGGATTCTTTTTGTTGTGTAGAGCTTGTTGCGAACATACCGCCTGCTTGTGTCCCTTGACCTGCTGGAGATTGTGTCATTTCTACTAACACAACTTTCGCACCATCTTCTACTGCTTGAAGAGCTGCTGCTGTACCGGAAGCACCACCACCTACAACAACTACTTGAGTTGTCATTTCTTCATTTACACCAGTCTTTTTCACTTCTTTATTAAGAGCGTCTACGTCTCCGCCTGCTTGTTTTACACAGTCTTTTACAGCTTCTAATAATGCATTGCTACTGTTTGTTGCACCAGTTACTGTATCTACTGCAAGTGTTTGATCTTTTACGATGCTCTCCTTTAAGGAATCCATCGCTGTATCACCAAGATTTGGTGTTTCTTTATGTTCTTTTACTTCGATTTTTTCAATCTTAGTATCGCTTACTGTTACTTCTACTGTAACATCCCCATTATTTCCTTTTGCAGTCGCTGTGTAAGTGCCAGCTTTCATGCTAAGAGCCGCTGCTCCATTGCTTGTAGCTTCTTTCTTACCACATCCTGCAAAGGAAGTCATTAACATACATCCAAGTGTGACTGCTACCACACTTTTCATAAGGTTTCTTCTAAACATACATTCTCTCCTGACGTTTTCTTGTTTGACAACAGTCTACTCCTGAATGTAACGCTTAAGTCAACCCCATATTGTTAAAAAAATATCTATGTTTTTTTTACCTTTTTTTCACTTTTCCCAAAGTTTTTTTCATAAAATAGTCATTTGATACCTTTTTCTCTTCTTAAACCTGTGCCTAACACTCAACTTTTTTCTGTAGTGGTACAAATACCTGAAAATAATGAACTTCTCTCCCCTCTTCCCTCGTTACTTTCACGCAAATTGCCATAGGATCACTGTCCATACTTCCACCAAACTCACGATATCTCTCCCTAATCTCATCAACCAATTTCATATTATCCATATAAGGCGCCTCTACTCTTATATAAGCACAATAGGCCCTTCCCCTTGGAATACGCTCCAATTTCTCAAACTCAATCTTATGATGCTTGATATGGTCTATCTCCTGTTTGAAAAATCCGATTCCCCAATGATAAGCCGGTTCTTTCGTAACAAAACTTTCTTTTTCAATACGGACAACAGATTTCGAGATTGGGGCATATTCTAATATATTCTCTTGAAACTGACTTAACTTTTCTAGAGTCCATACACGATTATTCGTTTGACCATAATAATAATATTCTTCCATTTCCACGATAAACCATTGGCCTAAATACCGTTTCATTCGGTTGCATTCCTCTTGATACATCATTGCCAGCAATTTTTGAGTCTCTAATTCCCTAATTTGCTGCTCCAGATTCCCAATTTGATCCATAAGCATGTCATCCATTTCTTCCGTAGACAATTCATTGATAAGTTCTGCTGTTTCCTTTAATGGAAATCCCATATTTCTATACCTTTTACTTTCAATGACCCTTTGTCCTTGTGAAATATCATAATATCTATAATTCGTAGAATCATCTTTCGTTGGTTGCAGCAAATTAAATTTCTCATAATGTTTTAGTAAATGTGTCGATACTCCCATCGAGCTCGATAACTGTCCAATCTTATATTTTCTCATTCCCTTTTTCCTTCCTTATCTATATTATGTAAGCTTCAGCATTTATTTTTTCCTATATAGGAAAAAAGCATCCTATCCACCTTCTAGAAATGCGAATAGGATGCTGCATACTATAACATTAAGCCTACGACTGCTGCTGTCATAATATTTACTAACGTTGCTGTTAATAACGCCTTGAAGCCTAATTTTGCAACTGTTTTTACCTTATTAGGTGCTACTGCACTGTAACCACCCATTAAGTTACCGATACTTCCGATACCAGCGAATCCGCAAAGGGCTACGGTCATCATCGCTTTGGCATTGATTGATAACTCGCTAAATTGTGGAAGTGCAAACGCTACTGCTTCGTTTGTAACGAATTTTGTAGCAAGGATCTGAGAAACTGCACCTAGTTCATTCATTGGTACTCCCATTAATAGAGATAATGGGTAGAATACTACACCAATGATTTTTTGAAGTGTCATGCCATCCCAGAAAATACCCATAAAGTTATTGATTAACGCTACTGCTGATAAGAATGCCATTAATGCAACACTGATACCGATTACGCTTCGGAATCCTGCATTGGCATAATTCATCATCGTTTCAATTACGTTACAGCCTTTATCATCTGTTACGATTTCGATTTCTTCTTCTTTGTAAGAAGTTGGCATTAAGATTTGTGTTAAAACAAATGTAGAGAATACAGTAAGTGGCATAGATACTAAGATCCATTCCATACTAGCACCATATCCAACATATAGACCAATTACACTCGCACTGATGGAAGTCATACCACCAACAAGTGTTGCAAAGATTACAGAATCTTTTGCAGAAGCTAGATACGCTTTTGTTACGAATAAGCTTTCTGATTGTCCAAGAAACATATTGGAAATTCCATTCACCGCTACGATCGTATCCACACGTAGTACTTTCGCTACGAATTTTCCTACAATTCGAATAACAAATTGTATAATACCAAAATGGAACAGTACCCCCATAACCGCACTAATAAATACGATTGGTAATAACGAATTTACAAAAAATACAAAGTTACCTTCTGGAACAAGTCCGCCAAATACGAAATCAATTCCATCTTGGGCTTGAGCAAGTAACCAGTTCATACCCGAAGATAACCACTCTACAAGTTTCCATCCTGGTGTTTTAATTAATAAAATGGCTAATACGAACTGTCCAATAAACGCAAATCCAACACTCTTCCAATTGATGGATTTTTTGTTTGAAGAAAACAGGTACGTAATAGCCACAATTAGGATCACACCAATTACAGCAAATAATTTTTCCATTGTCAAAACCTTTCTTCTTTAAAAATCTACAAGAAAAAATTATACGTTATTTCGACATAATTATCTATATTTTCTTAATATTCCCAACTTATGTAATGTATATAGTAGGAATTAGGACTTTTTCTTTCAGAATCCTTTCCAACTCCCCTTTTTTAACGCTATGCTCTCTTCCTTCATACCGAAGAATGAATTCCTCCTCCATCTGACTAGAACAGGTAATTGCTAGGGATATCTGCATTTCTACTCCTGCTGCCTTCTTGCTATCTGCTGCAATATTTTCTTTTAGTAAATCAAGATCGAGATAGGCAAAACGAAGCCTGCCCTGATATTCATTTGGCTGATTGGTAAGATCCACGATACCCTCGTATGGCTTTTCTGGAAGTTCTCCGGGCAATGGTCCTGCACCATGTCTTGTCAAATACCAACGACTGACATAAACCACTTCCATCTGATAACGGCCGATTGGATTCTCCCCAAGCAAGGTGATTACATTGGAGATGCCCGTCTTCGATGGTGTCACATGGGGAAAGAAACGATAACCTTCATCTAACATAAGCCCCTGTGCTCCTTCAAAAATCAGCACTTGTTTTTTGTTCACTGCCTCTGCCATCTCCTGCACCGTTACATGTTGGTTAAAAAAGGAAACTGCCATCAATGTATCTTCTACCAACTCCTTCGACTGTAATACCGCGAGCACTCTCTCATCCATAGGAACCCCTAGTTCCTGTAATCGTTGTGGCACATAGTCCAATGCAATCGCCCTTAGCATTTGTCCTAGTGTTTCTTTCCTTAAGTCATCGACCGTCAGGCAATATTCTGGCCGCTTGCTGCGAATCAACGTCTCATAAAATCCTAGCCCGCAACTTCCATGCCTTCCTTCTCTACGAAAATTCTCCACAGCCTGATTGATTAACATATCATATGGCGTGGTCACCAAACAGTCTTTGCTGATTCCTACTGCTGGCATCTCTTCCTGCTCCATGATGCTTACTAGTTCGTCATATTCTCTCTGAAATACCAATGGATTTGCTACAAAGAAACGGCTTAGGTAGGTGGGAACACCTGCAAGTGTTCCCGAACCAAAATGACTGAATACATGACGCGTGCCATCTTCACGTGTCACCGTATGTCCTGCCTGTGCTCCTGAATTATAGCGGATCACGATGGGACTTTGTTTCCTATACTTCTGGCTGAAATAGTCCGTCATATGCCCCTTTCCTTCATCTCCAAAATTAGCTCCAATCACTACCTTTACCGTTTTCATCTTATTTCCCCCTATTCTATGTATTTCTTCTTATCGAAAGCTATCGAAAGAATTTCAAAAATCCACGCTCACGCTTCTCTGGACCGCTTAACTCTCTCATTGCATCCTGTATAACCAACGCGGTACATTCATCATACCCTTTTACCACTTCTTCCCTTTCTTCGCCATTCATAACCTGCAACGTAGATACAATCAGCTCTGCCATCTTTGTGTGGTCAGATAATACAAGGACATGCTG